>NZ_JAPSIW010000487.1 GCF_031178505.1 Streptomyces sp.
CAGGCGCGCGAGCGTGCCTACGCGGCGGTCGGCCGCATCCGTCTTGACGGCGCGCAGCACCGTACGGACATCGCGCGGAAGGCCGCGGAGGACGCCGGGAGCACCGGAGTCTGAGCGGCAGAGGCGCCGGTCGTGCGGCGGAGAGGCAGTGAACCGCACGACGGCGCCACCGTCATCACCTTTGCCCAAAGCCATTCCATCGAGTGACGGCTCGGCCATACGGATGACGCTCGCCGACACCCCAACTAGGGTGCGGCGGAGGCGTCCGGCACTTGGCCCACCGGCATTGCGATGTCAGTGACGGGTGCCACAGTGGGGGAGTGAGCAACACCGCCACGGGCAGTCCCGACGAGGGCAGGAGGGGGTGATGTACGGCGTGTCCGGTACCGGTTCCGGCCTCGGCCACGGCGAGGAGTGGGGCGCGCGCGCCGCGCGCTCCCGGGCGCTCGCCGTCCTGCGCGTGCGCGGCAGGGCCCTCGGCCTCGCCGTGCTCCCCGCCGCCGTCGCCGTCGTCCTCCACGCGGGCGGGGGCGCCGGCCTCCTCACGGGTACGGGCTGGGACACCGCCCGTGCCGTGACGACCGTCCTCGCCGTCGTGGTCCTGTTCGCCGCCGCCGCCGTCGCGCTGGTCGTCGCCCGGGCCCGCCCCGCCGTCACGCCCACGGTGGAGCTGTCCGAGAAGGCGGCCCCCGATCTGTACCGGCTGGTGCGCGAGCTGGCCGACCGGCTCGGTGTCCCCCCGCCCTCCGCCATAGCGCTGACGCCCGACTGCGACAGCTGGCTGGAGGACCGTGCGCACCGGGCCCACCGCGCCCGTCCCTCCGCGCGTTCCGGCGCGGACCGGGGCGCCGGCCGCGCGTCGACGGCGCCCGTGCTCGTCATCGGCTCGCCGTTCCTCTGGTGGATGCGTGTGGGCGAGCTCCGCGCGGTCCTCGCCCCCGTCGTCGCCGGCACGGGACCGGCGGCCCACCCGGACATAGCCGCCGCCCGCCGCTTCGTGCGCGGGCTCGACGCGGCGGTGGCGGTGCCGCGCCGCACCGACCTCGATCCGCTGCGCCGTCTCGGTGCCCGCGCGGTCGGGCAGGTCGCCCGGATCCTGCTGCGGGGCTGCCGGGGGCACGCGGCCGAGATGGAGCGCGGGGTGGCCGCCGCCGGCTCCGAGCGGGCCCAGACCGTCGACTACGGGATACGGATCGTGGCGCAGGAGCAGGTCGGCCTGGCGTACGCGGGCTGGGACCGGCTCCTGACCCGGGTGGCGCTGCCCGCCTGGCGGATGGGCCGCTGGCCCGCCCGGCTCGACGCGGGCGTGGTCTCCGCCCTCACCGAACTCTCCCGCCGCGACCGGCTCGCCGAGGGCTACGCGGCGCGGCTGGGCGAGCGCCCGGCCTGCGACCTCCTGGAGGAGCCGGGCGCCGTCGACGAGGCCACCTCCCTGCTGGCCGCCCGCCTTTTCCACGGAGGCCCCGCCGAGACGGGCCCTGACTGGCGCCCGGTGGAGTGGAGCCGGTACCCGGAGGAGGTCGTGGACCGGAAGTGGCGTACGGACGCGGCACGTCTGCACGAGGTCCTGGACCGCATGGGCGTCGCGGAACCCGCGCCCGGCGGGGTGCGGACCGCCGCGGGCCCGACACTGACCCGGGTGATCGCGCACCTGACCCTTCCCGCCGGCCCGGACACCGGGCCGGTCCCGGGCGGGCCCGTGGAGCCCGCACCGGCCGGTCCGGCCCGCACCGGAGCGCCCGTGGCCACGACCACCGCACCGGCCGCTCCCGCCACGAAGGCGCCCGGCCTCGACGCGGACGCCGTTTTCCCGGAGGACGAGGATCCCGTCGTGAACGCGGCGGCCGAGGCCCTGGCCGGGGCCCTCACCGCGCATCTCGCGCGGGAGGAGGCGGACCGGGAGGCACGGGCGGCCTCCGCCGCCGCCCGCCGCGAGGACGGGCGCGACGGAGGGGCCACCGGGGGAACCGGCTCCGCCGACTCTCCCGTGATCGTCGGCGGCCCCGACGGCCCGCTGCCGCTCTGTCCGATCGAGCCGCCCCGTACCGGCCGTGACCTGCTCGCCGACCATGTGACGGCGATGGTGTGCTGCGCGGCCGTGGACACGGCGGAGGCCGCCCCCGGTCTCGACTGGCTCGACGGCCCGACGCTGCTCGTCGGAGGTGAACGCGCGGCCGACCTCGGTCCCCGCGTCCTGGCCCTGGTCGAGGACGGCGATCCCGAGCCCTTGCGGGCCTGGCTCACGACGACCGGGGTTCGTGCGGAGAAGCCCGTCCGGCTCGTCTGAGGCTTTCGTCGCCCGTCCGATCCACCGGAAGATTTCCGGAGGCAGGGCTTCCACTCTCGTCAATTCACGACGAACGGTGACGGAGTGCGTGCGTTATGTGATGTGCTGGAGACCGTCACTGACAGAGACGGACGCGACGGGGTTTCCCCCGCGGTCCACAGCCATTCACACCACAGGCACCGACCAGCCGAAGCAGCCGACCGGGGGAGTCGAGGGAGGGGCGCAGCATGGGGGCGGATCAGATCAGGCGATGGGAGTCGGGAGCGCTCGCGCACGCCGTCAGCGATCCCTTCGGCCAGGGCCCGCTGCCCTGGCTGCGCGGCTCGGAGAACTACTTCGACGACACGGGCCAGCTCGTGCCCTGGTACGCCGACGAGACACTCGCCGGCGGAGGCGGCCGCGGTCCGCGCACCGCCGACGACGTGCGGCGCCAGATCAAGGGCTTCGCCTCGGACGGTGCCGTCGCGCCGGGCGAGTCGATCGATTTCCACATCACGGTGGACCCGCCGCAACAGTTCTCGGTCGACATCTACCGGATCGGTCACTACGGCGGTCACGGTGCCGCCAAGATCACTACGAGCCCCCGGCTCTCCGGGATCGTCCAGCCGGCCCCGCTCACCGCCGACCGCACCGTCTCCTGCCACCACTGGTGGCAGTCGTGGCGCCTCCAGGTCCCCTCGTACTGGTCGATCGGGGCGTACGTCGCCGTCCTCACCACCGCCGACGGCCACCGCTCGCACATCCCCTTCACCGTCCGGGACAGCCATCCGGCGGACCTGCTGCTCGTCCTGCCGGACGTGACCTGGCAGGCGTACAACCTCTACCCGGAGGACGGGCGGACGGGCGCGAGCCTGTACCACGCCTGGGACGAGGAGGGCCGGCTGCTCGGCGAGGAGGACGCGGCCGTCACCGTCTCCTTCGACCGTCCCTACGCGGGCGCGGGCCTGCCGCTGCACGTGGGGCACGCGTACGACTTCATCCGCTGGGCGGAGCGGTACGGATACGACCTGGCGTACGCCGAGACGCGCGACCTGCACGCGGGGCGGGTCGATCCGACGAAGTACCGGGGCCTGGTCTTCCCCGGGCACGACGAGTACTGGTCGGTGCCGATGCGCCGGACCGTCGAGCAGGCCCGGGAGCAGGGGACCTCGCTGGTCTTCCTCTCGGCCAACACCATGTACTGGCAGGTGGAGCTGGGCCCGTCCCCGTCCGGGGTGCCGGACCGGCTGCTGACCTGCCGGAAGCGCCGGGGTCCCGGCCGCCCCGCGCTCTGGCGCGAGGTCGACCGGCCCGAGCAGCAGCTCCTCGGCATCCAGTACGCGGGCCGGGTGCCCGAACCGCACCCGCTGGTCGTACGGAACGCCGGGCACTGGCTCTGGGAGGCCACCGGAGCCGGGGAGGGCGACGAGCTGCCGGGTCTGGTCGCGGGCGAGGCCGACCGCTACTTCCCGCGTACGCCGCTGCCCGAGCACGAGGGCCGCATGCTGCTCGCCCACTCGCCCTACCGGGACGGCGAGGGCGCGCTGCGCCACCAGGAGACCTCGCTGTACCGGGCGCCGTCGGGCGCGTGGGTGTTCGCCTCGGGGACCTTCGCCTGGTCGCCGGCGCTGGACCGGCCGGGCCATGTCGACGCCCGTGTCCAGCGCGCCACCGCCAACCTCCTCGACCGGATCTGTAAGAGGGACTGACCGGGACCGACCGTGCTCGACCTGGAGGGATCGAGTGCGACAGGCTCCGACGGGTGTCCGATCGGAACCGACCGGGCCCGCCCGCCGACGGCTCGTTCCGGTGCGAGAGAATCGATGCGCTCCTGGATCAACCTACGCGGAGGAACCGTGTCCGGATTCGTAGAAAAGCCCGAGCCTGTTCAGGTCCCGGGTCTGACCCATCTCCACACGGGCAAGGTCCGCGACCTTTACCGCAACGAGGACGGCGACCTCGTGATGGTGGCGAGCGACCGCCTGTCCGCGTACGACTGGGTGCTGCCCACCGAGATCCCCGACAAGGGCCGGGTCCTCACGCAGCTGTCCCTCTGGTGGTTCGACCGGCTGTCCGACCTGGTGCCGCACCACGTCCTGTCCACCGAGCTGCCCGCCGGCGCCCCCGCCGACTGGGCGGGCCGCACCCTGATCTGCTCCTCGCTGAACATGGTTCCGGTCGAGTGCGTGGCCCGCGGCTACCTCACCGGTTCGGGCCTCGTCGAGTACAACGAGTCCCGTACGGTCTGCGGCGTCGCGCTGCCCGAGGGGCTCGGCGACGGGTCCGAGCTGCCCGCTCCGATCTTCACCCCGGCCACCAAGGCCGCCGTCGGCGACCACGACGAGAACGTCTCGTACGAGGAGGTCGCCCGCCAGGTCGGCGCCGAGACGGCCGCCATGCTGCGCCAGGTCACCCTCGCCGTGTACTCCCGCGCCCGGGACATCGCCCGCGAGCGGGGCATCATCCTCGCCGACACCAAGTTCGAGTTCGGCTTCCGCGGGGAGCACCTGGTGCTCGCCGACGAGGTCCTCACCCCGGACTCCTCGCGCTTCTGGCCGGCCGACCAGTGGCAGCCGGGCCGCGCCCAGCCCTCGTACGACAAGCAGTTCGTCCGCGACTGGCTGACCTCCCCGGCCTCCGGCTGGGACCGCCGGAGCGAGCAGCCGCCGCCGGCCCTCCCGCAGGAGGTCGTGGACGCCACCCGCGCCAAGTACATCGACGCGTACGAGCTCCTCACCGGCACCACCTGGAGCTGAGCGGCACGGACACGAGAAAGCCCCCGGTCGGATCGACCGGGGGCTTCTTCATGGAGCGGACGACGAGATTCGAACTCGCGACCCTCACCTTGGCAAGGTGATGCTCTACCAACTGAGCCACGTCCGCATGCGCCGTAGCGCGGAAACCACTATACCCAACCTTTGGAGCGCGCGAGGCGCACCGCCGTGTGCCGGTTCTCGGCGCCGAGTTTCGCGGCGGCGGAGGACAGGTAGTTGCGGACGGTGCCGGGGGAGAGAGAGGCGCGCCGGGCGATCTCCGAGACCGGTGCCCCGTCGGCGGCGCACTCCAGGACCTCGGCCTCCCGCGCGGTCAGCGGGGAGTCCCCGGCGGCGATGGCGTCGGCCGCCAACTCCGGGTCCACGTAACGGTTTCCGGCGTGGACGGTACGGATGAG
>NZ_JAPSIW010000488.1 GCF_031178505.1 Streptomyces sp.
GGCGCAGGCCCGCCGGCGGGCCCGCCCGGGCACCCCGTTCCGCCCGCAGGTCAGCACGCTGCGGAAACGCGTTTTTGTACTGGCCCAGGAATCCGCTAGAGTTCAACACGTCGCCGGGACGCGCAAGCGGAACGGAAACGACAAGCGGACGTGGCTCAGTTGGTAGAGCATCACCTTGCCAAGGTGAGGGTCGCGAGTTCGAATCTCGTCGTCCGCTCGATGTGGGGGATCTTCCCGAGACCCCGTAATCACACTCCTGGTGGAGTGGCCGAGAGGCGAGGCAACGGCCTGCAAAGCCGTCTACACGGGTTCAAATCCCGTCTCCACCTCCAAGGACGATTAGCTCAGCGGGAGAGCGCTTCCCTGACACGGAAGAGGTCACTGGTTCAATCCCAGTATCGTCCACTGGATCTTCGGGTCCCGGATCTTCGGATCCCCCGCGCGATTAGCTCAGCGGGAGAGCGCTTCCCTGACACGGAAGAGGTCACTGGTTCAATCCCAGTATCGCGCACGCAGTATCCCGCACCCTGGGTGCACCCGCGCGATTAGCTCAGCGGGAGAGCGCTTCCCTGACACGGAAGAGGTCACTGGTTCAATCCCAGTATCGCGCACCGTACGAAGAAGCCCCCGGCCGCCTCTCAGCGGCCGGGGGCTTCTTCGCGCGCTCAGGAGGAGAAGAGCATCCGTCCGAAGCCGCGCTGACGGTGGTGACCGCCGTGGTGGCCGCCGTGCTGCGGGGCGCCCCAGGCGGGAGCGGCGGGGGCGGGCTGCGCCGGGTAGGCGGCCGGCGGGGCGGGCGGGGCCTGCTGGACCCACTGGGACTCCAGGCGGGTCAGGGCCTCCAGCTCGCCGTAGTCCAGGAAGATCCCCCGGCAACCGCTGCACTGCTCGATCTGGACACCGTTGCGGTTGTACGTGTGCATGGCCGCATGACACTTGGGACACTGCATGCTCGGCTCAACTCCCTGCCGTTGCCGTTCGAATGATGACCTCACCTTACGTGGACGCAGGTGGGGCGGGGTCGGTTCGGTTCCCGGCGATACGGACGCAGGTGTCGATCATCACCTCCTCCACCTCGTCGAGCGGCCGGCCCTCCGCCGTGGACTTGGCCAGGGCGAGGGCGGCGGTCTGGACGGTGAGGGCACGGGCCGGTACGTCGAGCCGGTCCCAGGGGTCGGCCCCGACGGCGGGTCCGCCCGCCGCCCGGTACGCGCCGAGGAAACGGGACCACACGTCGGCGGGCAGGAGTCCGGCCGCGAACCAGGCGGCGGGGCGGGCCAGGTCCCAGGCGGGATCGCCGAGGCCCGCGTCGTCCACGTCGATGAGGCGCCAGGGCCGGTGCACCGGATCGCGGGCGTCCCGGACGAGCTGGCCGAGGTGGAAGTCGCCGTGGCACAGGAACCGGTCCCGGGGCGCGGGCACGAGCCGGGCCCCGGGGACCGTCCGCCAGGCGCGCAGGACGGTCGCGGCTGCCGGGTGGTCCGGTGCGGTCCCCCGCATCCGGTCGACCGCGAGGGCGGCCTTCACCGGGGCGCGCATCGCGGGGAGGGGCGCGGGAAGGGCGCGCGGCGGAGGAGTGCGGTGCAGCAGGGCCAGGAGCCGGGCCGCTTCCTCCCAGGGGGCGGCTTCGGGGTTCTCCGGGTCCACGGGCGGGCCGTAGGGCCAGACGGTCACGGGCCGGCCGGCCACCTCGGCGGCGGTGCCGTCGTCCCCCGTGCCCCGGCCGCCCGCGGGCCGGAGCGGGAGCGGGAGCGGCGGCAGGAAGATCCCGGCGACGGACGGGTGCGCGGCGAGCGCGAGCCGGGCACGGTGCCCCTCGGGGTCGGTGTCGGGGGCGTGCGCCTTCGCCACGAGCGCCCCGTGCCTGACGACGGTTCCGTCGGCCCGGTCCGCGAGCACCCGGAGCAGCCCCCCGGCGCAGTCGCAGGGGCGGCCGGTCCCGTGCGCGGCGGCACGGGCGAGGACGGCGAGCCGCGCGGGCACGTCGGGCTGGTTCGGGGCTGCGGTCTCCACGCGGGGAGCGTACGCGGTGGGGCACCGGCCGCCGAGGGGCGAGGGGGCGCGGAGCCGCCGGCGGGGCCCCGCCCGGAGACCGCGCGGCGGGCGGGGAGCGCGTACCGCCCGGTCGTCCGGTGGCGTGCCGGCGCCCGCCCGGTGGAGGAGGCCCCTGTCCGCGGCACCGCCTGCGGACAGGGCCGGACATGCGCGAGGGCCGGTCAGCTCCCCAGCTGACCGGCCTCGCGTTGCCGTCCGCCGCACCCCCGTCCCCACGGGGCTGTTGGCCGGATGTCCCCGACCCGGGCCGCTCTCCCGGGTCCGGGGCGCCGCTCAGCGCCCCAGCATCACGCCCACGGACGACGCCTGTGTGACCACCGCTTCCCAGCCGCCGAAGACGACCACCAGCAGGGCCGCGAGAGGGAGGACCATGGCGGTGGCCACCAGGGGGTGACGGTGTCCCGAAGGGCGGGGTGTCGACCGCGGTGCCGTGTAGGCCATGGTTCCTCTCCTGTCGTGTCCGGCGCGGCGGGTGCGGGACCTCGGGGGACGAGTGCTGCACCCGCCGCTTGACCTCAACATTAGGGAGCCGGGAGCGGCGGGACGTCATGCCCGCGTACCGACTTGCGGGCCTCCCGGAGGATGACGCCCGGGCCCCCGGCGTACTCCCCTGGGTGGAGACGGCGGCGGAGATGTGGGGGACTTCCCGGAGCGGGGCGGAGGGGAGGCAGGGAACCGGCCACCGGGTGGCCGAAGAAGCCCTACGGGGTGACGTCGCTCACGTCCCCGGACCCGGCCCGTCCCCGCCGTCCCGCGAGAGCCTCGGGCGGCGGGCCCGGGCGCGCTCCCCCCGCCCGGACGACACGTCAAGTCGACCGATCACGACGGGTGTTGGCGCGGAGCGGACGCGGACCGCCCGGGCGGTGTCCCCCTCAGCACTGACAATCGATCCGGGCGTGAGGGCGCGGCCTATGAGCACGCGGGGGCGCCACTACGTAAGCTGTGCCACGTCGAACGGACGAGGGGACGGACATGGCGATGATGCGGCTCCGGCGCGAGGATCCGCGGATCGTCGGGTCGTTCCGCCTCCACCGCAGGCTGGGGGCCGGAGGGATGGGGGTCGTGTACCTCGGATCCGACCGGCGCGGACAGCGTGTGGCGCTGAAGGTGATCCGACCCGATCTGGCCGAGGACCAGGAGTTCCGGTCGCGGTTCGCCCGTGAGGTGTCCGCGGCCCGGCGGATCCGCGGCGGGTGCACGGCCCGGCTGGTGGCGGCCGATCTGGAGGCCGAGCGCCCGTGGTTCGCGACCCAGTACGTGCCCGGCCCGTCGCTGCACGACCGGGTCGCCGAGGAGGGCCCCCTGCGGGCGGCGGACGTGGCCGCGATCGGAGCCGCGCTCTCGGAGGGCCTCGTCGCCGTCCACGAGGCGGGCGTGGTGCACCGGGATCTGAAGCCCTCGAACATCCTGCTCTCCCCCAAGGGCCCGCGCATCATCGACTTCGGCATCGCGTGGGCCACCGGGGCCAGCACGCTCACCCATGTCGGCACCGCCGTCGGCTCGCCCGGTTTCCTGGCGCCCGAGCAGGTGCGCGGCGCGGCGGTCACCCCGGCCACGGACGTCTTCTCGCTCGGCGCCACCCTCGCGTACGCGGCCATGGCCGACTCCCCCTTCGGGCACGGCAGTTCGGAGGTCATGCTCTACCGGGTGGTGCACGAGGAGCCGCAGCTGCAGGGGGTGCCGGACGCCCTCGCGCCGCTGATCAGGGCCTGCCTGGCGAAGGACCCGGAGGAGCGCCCGAGCACGCTCCAGCTGTCGATGCGGCTGAAGGAGATCGCGGCCCGCGAGGCGCAGGGGCTGCCGGCCTCCCGCCCGCCGGCGCAGCGGGACCGCACCGAGGAGCGCGGCCACGTACGGCCGACCGAGCGGTACACGGAGCGCGACACCCGGGGCCGGTCCCCGGAGCGGGGGCGCGGTACGGGGCCGTCGTCGCGGCCCTCGGGCGGCCCCCGGACCGGTGGTTCCCGCAATCCGCAGTCCCGCCCCGGAGCCCGCTCCACGTCCACGGGCCGGCGTCCCGCCAATCCGCGACTGCTGCGGCAGCGCCTCTTCGTCTTCGTCGTGGTGACGCTGGTCGTGGCCCTGGGGATCGCCGCCGCGCAGGCGCTCCAGGGATAGGCCCGGGCCGGGGAGCTATTCCGGGCGGCCCGAGGTGACGGCGTAGAAGGCGACGGCCGCCGCCGCGCCCACGTTGAGCGAGTCCACGCCGTGGGCCATCGGGATGCGGACCCACTCGTCGGCGGCCCGCAGGGCCTGGGGGGAGAGCCCCTCGCCCTCGGCGCCGAGCATCAGCGCCACCCGGTCCAGCCGGTGCGGGGCGGCCTCGTCGATCGCGGTGGCCCGCTCCGCCGGGGTGAGCGCGAGCAGCCTGAAGCCCGCCTCCCGTACCGTCTCCAGTCCCCGGGGCCAGCTCTCCAGGCGGGCGTACGGGACGGAGAAGACGGCGCCCATGGAGACCTTGACGGAGCGCCGGTAGAGCGGGTCCGCGCAGTCCGGGGAGAGCAGGACGGCGTCCATGCCGAGGGCGGCGGCGCTGCGGAAGATGGCGCCGATGTTGGTGTGGTCGTTGACCGACTCCATGACGGCCACCCGCCGGGCACCGGCGAGCAGTTCGGCGGCGTCCGGGAGCGGCTTGCGCTGCATGGAGGCGAGGGCGCCCCGGTGCACGTGGTAGCCGGTGACCCGCTCGGCGAGGTCCGGCTGGATCGCGTACACCGGCGCGGGGTCCTCGTCGATGACGTCGCGCATGGCGTCGACCCACTTGTCCGAGAGCAGCATCGACCGCATCGCGTAACCCGCCTGCCGGGCCCGGCGGATGACCTTCTCGCCCTCCGCGATGAACAGGCCCTCGGCGGGCTCGCGGCGGCGGCGCAGTTCGACGTCGGTCAGCCCCGTGTAGTCGCGCAGGCGCGGGTCGTCGGGATCGTCGATGGTGATGAGTTCGGCCATGGGGTGATGCTGCCTTGTCCGGGGTGGAGTGCCAAAAGGAGCGGGGGGCGGGCGCCGGTCAGCGGAGCGGCTTGCCGGGGCCTTCCGCGACGACCGGGCCGATCACGATGACGGCGGGCGGGCGCACGTCCTCGGTCCTGACGACCTCCGCCACGGTGGCGAGGGTGGCGTCGACCCGGCGCTGGGCGGCGGTGGTGCCCTCCTGGACCAGGGCGAGCGGGGTGCCCGGGTCCTTGCCGTGGGCGACGAGCGCCTCGGCGATCTTCCCGATCTTGTCGACGCCCATGAGGATCACCAGCGTGCCGGTGAGCTTGGCGAGCGAGGCCCAGTCGACGAGCGAGCGCGGGTCGTCGGGGGCGACGTGGCCGCTGACGACGGTGAACTCGTGGGCGACGCCCCGGTGGGTGACGGGGATGCCGGCCGCG
>NZ_JAPSIW010000489.1 GCF_031178505.1 Streptomyces sp.
CCGCCCGGGAGCGCCCACGAGGGCCCATCGAGCGGAATCGGCCATCACCTCCCTCGCCGGGCAGTTTTCGGTCATTGTTCGCCGACCGTCTGGCGCGGTACCCGAGGACCACTTGAATGGCCTCACGTGTGTGCAAGGAACAACCGGGGGAGCACATGGATCCGATCACCGCAGTCGCCGCCGCGGGCGTGGCCCTTGTCGTCAAGGGCGCTCTGGAGGCCACCGGCCAGGAGGCCGGCCGCAGCGGCTGGAGCGGCGGAGCGCGGCTCGTCGAACGGATCAGGGCCCGGTTCCGCGGGGACTCCGAGGCCGAGGCGGCTCTGGAGCACGTGGCGGACGCCCCGGACGACGAGTCCGGCCGGCAGGAACTCGAGCGGATGCTCGCCGCGCACATGCTGAGGGACCGCCAGTTCGAGGACGACCTGCGGCGCATGGTCGACGAGGCGGTCGCCGCGGCCGGCGGGCGCGGTGGGCCGCAGGTCAGCGCCGCCCTGATCAAGAACGCCCAGGTGTTCAACGAGAAGGTCGAGATCAAGGGCGACTGGAACGTCTCGTAAGTCCCCGCGAGTCCGTTCCCCGAGCAAGTGAGGGGGCCGCCGTCGGCGTGCCCCTCTTCGTCCGTCCCTCCCGGAAACCCGTGTGCCATGAGCGAGGAAGACACCGCCGCCCCGTCCGGCGCTGCGAGCTCCGAACCCGCTCCGCCGCCCGCCCCCGCCGACCCGCCCGAGGCCGCGCCGGAGAGCGAGCGGCGGGGCACAGGAGCGGAACAGGACGGCCCCGTCAGCTCGACCGACGCGCTGCGTTCGCTCGCCGAGGACGGCGCGACCGACGACCCGGAGCGGTCGGAGGCCCAGCGGGCCGGGGCCATCGCCGACCTCATCGCGCAGCGGCTCAGCGCCGACGCCTCCGGCACCCGGATCGGCACGCTGGCCCTCTTCAACGACACCGTCAGCTTCGGCGGCGGCTTCCACACGGACGGCGGCCGGCGGCCCCGTGAGCGGGCCGCCGCCGGCGAGGGTTCCGTCCTGCCGCTCGACGCCGCCGAACTGGACGACCACACCACCCGGTTCGTCCGGCCGCCCGGGTACCGCTCCGCCCTCGGCCTCCTCGGCGAGCGGCGGCTGCTCGTCCTGACCGGGCCCTCCGGCAGCGGGCGCGAGGCCACCGCGGTCAACCTGCTCGCCGAGGCGCTCGCGCTGGCCGGTGCCGACGGCGGCGGGATCTGCCACCGGCTCCTCGACCCGGCCGACCTGCTCGCCCCCGGCTGGGAACCGCCCGTGCCCTCCAGCGGATACGTGGCCCACGTCGGGGACGGGCCCGAAGGGGCCCGCCACTTCCGCGCGCTCCCCCGGCTGCTGCCGGCCGTCGTGGCGGCCCTGCGCGCCCGGGGCTGCCACCTGGTGCTCACCGGCGGCCAGGACCTCGCGATCGCCGTGCGCGGGGACGGCGGGGCGGCGGTCGCCGCGCACGATCTCGCCCCCGTGGACCCGATGGCCGTCCTCGAACGGCGGGTCCTCGGGCTCGGCGCCGCCCCGGAGGCGTACGCCGAACTGCGGGCCCGCTGCGCCTCCGGCGGCGTCACCGACACCCTGCGGGAGCTGCCCGCCGCCCGGCACGCGGCACGGCTCGCCGCCGAGATCGCCGCCGGGCGGGACGTGGCCGCCGCTGCCGCCGCGCTGCGCGACCCCAGTGACCAGGTGCGGGCCTGGTTCGACCGCCACCGGCACCCGGAGGCCGTGGCGTTCGCGCTCGCCGCGGCCGTCCTGGAGGAGTGCGGCTACCTGACCGTCGCCGAGGCCGCGGTGAAGCTCCGGACCGCGCTCGCGGAGCCCTCACCGGCCCCGCCGGACGTCCGGTTCAGGGACCGGCTGGGCGACGAGCAGCAGTGGATCAGGCTCGACGGCAGCGCGGGCGGGCCGCCGCGCGTCCGCTTCCGCAACGCCCTCGTCGGCCAGGTCGTCCTCCTCTACGCCTGGACGGGGCTCGACGGCTGGCGCGAGGCCCTGCTCTCCTGGCTGCGGCAGCTCCTCGGCCACCACGACCTGGAGGTACGGGCCCGGGCCGCCGTCGCCGCCGGGGTGCTCGCTCGGGCGGACCACCACTACGCCGTGCACCGCTACCTGACCGCCTGGGCCGCAGGGGAGTCCTGGCAGCTCCGCCAGGCCGCCGCCACGGCACTCGGGGTGGCCGGCGGCGACGCCGACTCGACCGACGCCGTGTGGGCGCTGCTGCACGACTGGGCGCGCGGCGGCAGCTCGGCCCGTGAGCGGCGGCTCGCGGGGACGGCGGCCAACACGGCGGGCGGGCTCCTGGGCCGCACCGCGCCGGACCGGTCGATGGCCGTCCTGCGGGACGCACTCGACCGGGGCGACGACTGGGGCACGCTGCCGTCCGTGGCGTGGAGCGGGGTGCACCTGGTCCACCAGGGGCAGGCGGGGCCGCTGCTCGCCGCCTATCTGGACTGGTCCGCGCCGCAGGACCTCTCCCCCATGGTGATGAAGTCGCTGTCCGCCTTCGTCTTCGCGACGACCCGGCCGTACGAGGCGTCGGCGGACGGTCCCGTGGACGGGGTGCCGGGCGTGCCGCTGCTGCTGAGCGGGCTGCCCACGCACCGCGCGGCCCTCGCGGAACTGTGGGCCCGGGCCCTGGCGCGCCGCCCGGTGCAGGAGAGCGCCCTGCTCGCCCTGCGCGAGTGGATCGACACGTACGCGGACCGGTGGCACCCGGGAACGCTCGACGCGCTGGCCGGCCTCCTCACCGACGTGGCCCGCAGGCCGGGCTCGCACCGGGAGCGGCTGCTCTGGTGGCTGAACAAGTGGGCGCACGACCGCGAACGGCCCTCGCGCAACGCGGCCGTGCTGCACGCGCGCCTGACCCGTACGACCTGATCCGCACCGGCACACCGGCCCGGCCGTACGACTCCGGCCCGACGACCCGCACCACCCGGACCGCGCCGTCCGGCCCCGCACCGCCGACGAGAGGGAGGAACCCGTGGGAGAGCAGACCTACGACCCGGTGCTGTCCTTCGAGGAGCTGCCGAAGTGGCGGCTGACGAAGCCGGTCCGACCGCCGAGGCCCGGGAGCGCGCTCGTCCTGGTCAGGGAGAGCGGCCCGTCGCTGACGATCCGCAGCGGCGAGGAGATCCCGTCCTCCCGCTTCGGCACGTACCAGGGCGTGTTCACCGTCGACATGACCGAGCACCGGCTGGTTCTCGACATCCCGCTGCTCAGCCGGGACCCCACGTTCTCCTTCCGCAGCCGGGTCGACCTGGTGTGCCGGGTCGCCGACCCGGCCCAGGTCGTGGCGCGCGGCATCCGGGACATGAGCGGGGCGCTCCACGGCTACTTCCGGAAGATGCTCCGGGAGGTGGCGCGGGACTACGACATCGCCGAATTCCACCAGGCCGAGCGGGCTCTGAACGCGACCCTGGCCGGATTCACCGGGGACGACGCGGTCCGTCTGCGGAACATCCACGTCGAACTCCTCGTCGACGAGGACGAGATCGCCACCAGCGGACGGGAGTTCCGGGACGTGGTGAGGGAGACGCGGCTCTCGGGGATGCGGCGCGGCCGGCACCTGGACATGATCCGCGAGGAGGGGCTCGACGGCCTGATCGCCGAGATCATGGAGAAGGAGGGCCCCCGGGCGGCGCTCGCCTGGATCGAGAAGAACGAGGCCGAGAAGCGCGAGGTGCGGCGCGAGATCATGCGCCTGGTCCTGGCACGCGGGGACGCGGACCGGGAGCCCTTCGAGCAGGCGGAACTGGAACGCGCCGTCCTGGAGGAGGTGCTCCGCGACGGCGAGGGCCTGTTCGACGGGGCCGCCCGGCGCGGCCGGCTGCGCGGCTCCCTCGCCCGCGCGGCGGACCCGGCCCCCGCGCTCGGACCGGGGCACGAGGAGGACGAACCGGGCCGCCGGCCGCTGCGCGGCGAGGTCGTGCGGGACGAGGCGCGCGGCGAGGACGGCCGGCCGCGCACCGCAGGCCGCGTCTCGGGCACATACGGCTCCGGCCGCCCGGACGGGCACGGGCCGGCCCGCCGCACCGCCCGCGACGAGGAGCGGGCCACGGGGCGGGACGGGCGCCGGGAGGCCGGGCGTTCCGGGCCGCCCGAGGACGAGCCGCTGCCGCCCGCCGGAGCCGGGGGGACGGACCGGCCCGCGCCCCGCGCCGCCACCCCGGAGCCGCGCCCCGCCGGGGAAGCGGCCGCCGACCGTCCCGCGTCCCGGGTGAGCCGGGTGCGGGGCGCCACCAGACGGGACGCCCCGAAGCGGGACACACCCCGGCCCGGACCCGACAGGGAGCACTGATGGCAGAGCACGAGCACGGGGCGCGGCACGCCGCGCCCGCGCACCGCCAGGACCGGTGGCCACCGCCCCCGCCCGCGCCCCCGGGGTCCGCCGTTCCCCCGGTACCGTCCGCGCCGCCCGCGTCCCCGGGGCCCGCCGCTCCCGCCTCCGTACCGGCCCCCGCGCAGGCCCTCGCCACGGGCGCGGGCGGCCCGCCGGTACCCACGGGCGCGCCGCCCGCCGCACCCGCCACCGCGCCCGAAGGAACCCCCGGAGGCCGGGCCGGAAGCCCTCCGGCGGACCTGTCGGACCCGCCGGCACGGGCGCTGCCCTCCCAGGCGGTCTGGTCGACGCCGGGGGACGTCGAGGGTCTTCAGGCGCTCACCGTGTGGACCGAGCAGGTGCCCGGCCACGGGGAGGACGCCGAGCCGTTCGTCGCCCATCACTGGGGCACCCACCAGGGCATGGTCGCGGTCTTCGACGGTTCGGGCGGCGCGGGCGCGGGCCCCGTGTGGCAGGCCCCGGACGGGACGTGGCACACCGGTGCCTGGGTCGGCTCGCGGATCGCGCGGCTCGCCACGGACTGCTGGTTCCACGAGGTGGCCCGGGAGACCGAGGAGCCGGGACCCGCCTCCCTGCACCAGTACCTGACCTGGTTCCTGGCGAAGGCTCCGCAGCGGCGCAGCAAGATCGGCGGCACCATGCGCCGGCAGCTGCCCACCACGCTCGCCGGCGTGCACTACCGCGTCCTCGACCACGGGGCCGCCGTCGAGCTGCGCCCGCTGTGGGCGGGCGACTCCCGGGCGTACGTGCTCTCGCCCGACTCGGGCCTGCACGTCCTCACCCGGGACCACACCCGGGAGAGCGACGCCCTGGAGCTGCTGCGCACCGATCCGCCGATGACCAACGTGGTCTGCGCGGACCGCGAGTTCGGCGTCGACACGCAGGTCATCGCCTCCTTCCCGATGCCCTGCGTCCTGATCGCCGCCACCGACGGCTGGTTCGGCTACGTGCACACCCCGGCCGACTTCGAGTACCTGCTCCTGAGCACCCTGCGACGGGCCCGCACCGAGTACGAGTGGGCCGACCTGCTGCGCCGCGAGGTGCAGGCGTACACCGGGGACGACGCCTCCCTCGC
>NZ_JAPSIW010000490.1 GCF_031178505.1 Streptomyces sp.
CGAGGAGCTGCCGGGTGAAGGGGGCGTGCCGCCGCGCCGGCCTCGGGGTGAAGGCGGCGCTGCCGTGTCCGGTGGCCAGCCCCCGGTAGTCGGTGTTGTCCTTGACGAACGTGGGGACTCCGGCGAGGGGGCCGCCCGTCCCGGTGGCGGCGGCCGGCGCGTCGAGGAAGGTGTGGACGGCGTGGAGCCGCTCCTCGACCGCCCGTACGCGCTCGGCGGCGTCCCGGGCGACCTCGGCGGCGCCGACCTCACCCCGCCGCAGGGCCTCGGCGAGCCCGACGGCGTCGTGCTCCCCCAGGGCGTCGTCCCGGAAGGCGTGCACCGTGGCCCGTTCCCCGAAAACCGTCACCGCTTCCCCGCCCTCCGCCGTGTGGATGGTGCCCCATCATTCCCTACCGGCGGGTAACGCGCGAGGGCCGGCGGCCCGTTCGCGCCGAGAGGCCGAGCGGCGCGCCGCTCAGCTCTCCGCGGGGACGCGAGCGGGGCGCAGCGGCAGCCGGCGACGGCGCCGGCGTCGCTCGGCGCGTTCGCGGGTGTGCCGGTCGAGTTCCTCCATGAGGCGCATGCCCCGGTGCTCCGGGTCCAGTTCGTCGAGGACGCGGTCGATCTCGGTGAGTATGGCCCCGTAGAGCTGCCAGTGCCCGGGTTCGCGCAGGGCGAGGGCGAGCAGGAGGGGGGCGGCGCGCTCACGGCAGGCGCGGGCGGCGCGGAGCTCGCCCGCGAGACGGCTCTCCGCCGCCTCGGCGTCCTCGCTGCCCCGCGCGGTGACGAGGACGGCGAAGCTGACGAGGGTGTCGGCGGTGTACTGGAGGGTTTCGCGCACGGCGAGGGCGGTGTCGCGGGGCAGCAGGTCGTGGCCGTCGCGCTCCTTGGCCAGGTCGGTCAGGGTGCGGGTGAGCACGCGCAGGACGACCGCGCAGATCTCCAGGGTGTCGAGGCCGGTGCGCAGCACGATGCGGTGCAGCAGGCCCTCCTTGACGCGGGGGTTGAGCCGCAGGCTGTCCTCGGCGGTGCGCAGCGCGGCGTCCACGTCGGCCACGTCGTTGTCCAGCCGCCGGGCCTCGTGCAGACGGGCGGCGGCCTGCTCCACGGGCGGCGCGCCGGTCAGTTCCTCCGACACGTCGAGCAGCAGCTGCCGCATGCGGCGGGCCATGTCCTCGATGGAGGCGCCCGCGGTGTCCACCCAGACGGGAGGCGCGAGCAGGAGGTTGAACAGCATGCCGACGACGGCGCCGATGAGGGTCTCCAGGACCCGGTCCCAGGCGGTGTGCGCGACCTGGGTGACGCCGAGCACGAGCATGGCGCTGATCGCGACCTCGGGGATGAACTCCTCGACCTTCACGAACCGGCCCACGACGAGCGAGGCCAGGATGACCAGGGCCAGGCTCCACCAGGAGAGGCCGACCAGCACGCTGAAGGCGATGGCGATGAGCACGCCGACGACGACCGAGTTGACCCGGCGCAGGCTGGTGGTGAGGGTCGAGTAGAGGGTGACCTGGACGACGAGCAGGGCCGTCAGGGGCGCGGTCAGGGGCGCCGGTTCGCTGCTGAGCCAGAGCGCGGCGACGTACGAGAGGGTCGCCGCCGCCGTGGACCGTAGCGTCTGGACCGCGAACGGGTCCCGTCGCATCCTCCTCACGAGATCGTCGTACCGGGCGCTCCGACTGCTGCGCTGCGTCACGTGCTCCCTCGTTCCGATCACGGTGTCCCGTCGCTCCGAGCCTGCCACCCGCGCGGGCGCCGGGGCTCCCGGCGCACCGCGCGGACTGCGCGCCTACCCCTGAACGACCGGCTCATGACCCGGGGGTGGTCGGCGCGCGTGCGGCCGGCGGGACGCGGGGGTCACTCGACGCGGATGACGAGCATGCAGGCGTCGTCCTCGTGTCCGGCCTGGTCGGGGCCGGCGAGGATGGTGTCGATGAGCTCCTGCGGGTCGCTGCCGGCGGCGCGCGTCATCGTCTCGGCGAGGCGCTCGATGCCCTTGTTGATGTCCTCGTCCCGGCGTTCCACCATGCCGTCGGTGAAGAGCAGGAGGACGTCGCCGGACCGGAGGGGGGTGGAGGTCGTCTCGTACGCGTAGCCGGGGAGGGCGCCGAGGAGCGGCCCGCGCCGGCCGGTGTGGAGCGGCCGGGCCCGGCCGTCGCGGAGCAGCAGGGGCGCGGGGTGTCCGGCGTCCGCCCAGTGGAGGGTGCGGGAGTCGTCGATGTGGCCGGCGATGACGGTGGCGGTCTGGCCGGTGGGCTCGCTGCAGATCAGTTCGTTGAGCCAGGTGGTGATCTCCCCGGCGGAGGCGCCGGTCTGGGCGAGGCCGGCGAGGGCGTGGCGCTGCTGGGACATGCGGGCCACCGCGTCGAGGCCGTGTCCGGCGGCGTCGCCGATGGCGACGAGGACCCGGCCGTCGGGCAGGAGCCGGCACTTGTACCAGTCGCCGCCGACGGCCGCGTCGGCCTCGGCGGGGCGGTAGGAGGCGGCCACGGTGAGACCGACGGCGGCCAGCGCCTGGGAGTGCGTGGGCAGCAGGGCCTCCCGCAGGGCGCCGGCGACCCGGCGTTCGGCCTGGGTCTGGCGCCGCAGGCGGTCCGACTCGCGCTCGGTCTCGGCGAGGCGCCGGCGGCTGCGGATCTGGGGGGTGAGGTCGCGGGCGACCAGGTTCACGGCCCAGGGCCTGCCGTCGGTGCCGGTGACGGGACGGCCCAGGAGGTCGAGGGTCCGTACCTCCCCGAGGACGACGAACCGGATGCGGGTCCAGGCGGGTTCCTCCCCGGCGAGGACGGAGGTGAGGAACTCGGCGAGGGCGGTCAGGTCGTCCGGCAGCAGGGCGTCGCAGAGCTGTTCGAGGGACCAGGGCATGCGGACGTCGGCGTGGAAGATCCGGCAGAGCCCTTCGGACCAGGTCACCTTGCCGGAGAGCAGGTCCCAGTGTCCCCATCCCATGGAGGCGAGGTACTGGGCGTCGATGGTGAGGAGTTCGGTCTGGCTCTGGACGGGGCGCCAGGTGAGCAGCACCTGTTCCCCGCAGAGCGCGGCCGAGTGGAGGAGCGGTGCGCGGTGCAGGCGGCCGAGGCGTTGCTCGGTGTAGTCGACGACCCGGCCCTCCAGTGATCCGCCGCGTGCGACGAGGTCGGCGAGCGCCTGCAGCAGTCCGCTGTTCGCGGCGCCCGGACGCGCTTCGAGGAAGCGCTGTCCGACCTGCCGGTCGGGGGCCTCCAGCCAGTCGGCGGAGCGGACCCGGTTTCCCGCGACGATCAGGAAGTCGCGGACCCCCCGGGTCGCCTCGTCGTAGACCGGTTCCAGGAGGACGGCGGAGGCGGGGATCGCGCTGAGCGCGGAGCACGTACCGGAGGCTCCCTTGTCGTGGGTGCTGCACAGGCAGGCGGGCCGGCCGTCACGGGAGGGCGTGGCGGCCGGGACGGCCAACATCTGGACCGGTGAGGTGAGCTCGTCCCCCGGTGGCGGGAGAGGGGGCTGTTCCGCCGCGCGTCGGACCGAGGCGCGCAGGGAGGCGACCTCCCGTCCGATGAGGTCCTTCAGTTCCTCGACGCTGTCGGGCAGCGGAAAACTCATGATCGCCTCCCTGGCGGCACACGCGGCGGGCGCCGCGCTCCCGGCGGCGTGCGCGGCCTGCTGCCATGTGCGCCGCTGCCCACGCGCCGGGGGATCATGCGCGGCGGGACGGCGCCGGCGGGGCGGAGGACCGCCGGCTCACCCGTACGGCTCAGGCCGGTCCGCTCGCCGCCGGTACGGCCGCGGCCGTGGAGCCCTCCGCCCCGGTCACGGAGCCCTCGCCGGCGGGCGCGGGGCCGTCCGGCTCCCAGCGCAGGAGGTCGCCCGGCTGGCAGTCGAGGACCTGGCAGAGCGCGGCGAGGGTGGTGAAGCGCACCGCCTTGGCGCGGCCGTTCTTGAGGACGGCGAGGTTGGCGGGGGTGATGCCGACGCGTTCCGCGAGTTCGCCGACGGACATCTTGCGGCGGGCGAGCATCACGTCGATCTCCACGACGATCGGCATCAGATCACCTCGGCCAGCTCGTCCCGCATGCGGGCGGCCTCGATGTCCCGGGCGACGGCCTGGGCGAGCAGCACGCGCAGGACGAGGACGATCAGGGCGACGCCGAGCACCGCGAGGCTCGCCCCGCAGATCAGCAGGACGACCCCGGGCGCCACCGCCTCGCCGGGCGCGAGCAGGACCGCGAGGGCGAAGACCACGGCGGCGCCCGCGGCGAAGGCGCCGGTGATGACGTCCACGTACCGGAAGGCACCGTGCGAGAACACCGTCCCGCGCCGGACCATCGTGACCAGCCGCCAGACGCAGACCAGGACGACCTGGGCGGTCACGACGCCCAGGACGACGATCACGAGCAGCGGGGTCCGCAGGTAGGCGTACGTCGCGTTCAGCCCGTTCAGGTCGGAGGCGAGCAGCGGCACCATCACCACCTCCACGAAGACCGATCCGGTGAACAGCACCGCGAGCACGGCCCGCAGCGCGAGCACGGCCAACTTTCCCATCGAGACACCTTTCCATCGAGAAGCGATGTGAATCTATCGATTTTCGATAGATATGGCAAGGGCGTGGCCCCGGTGGTGCGTGCAGGCGTCTCAGTCGGCGCGGTGCACGAGCAGCAGCGCCACGTCGTCGGCCCGGTGCGTGGCGTCCTCCACGTGGCGGATCAGCTCGTCGGCCAGCCGGTCGGGGTCGCCCGCGAAGCGTGACCGGGCCAGCCGGTCCGCCAGGTCCGTCATGGCCGCACCGAGGTCGGTGCCGGGGGCCTCGACGAGGCCGTCGGTGTAGAGGGCGAGCACGGAGCCGGGCTCCCAGGGCACCTCCGTGGTGCGGTACGTGACGTCCGGGGCGATCCCGAGGACGAGCCCGGGCTCGACGTCGAGGACGCGAGCGCCGCCGTCCGGGCCGCGCAGGAGCGGCGGCGGGTGGCCCGCGGTGGCCAGCCGGAGGCGGCCGTGGGCCAGATCGAGCTCGACGATGAGGCAGCTGGTGAACCGGTCGGTGTCGAGGTCCGTGAGCAGCCGGTTGGTGCGGGCGAGGATGTCGCCGGGTGAGGCGCCCGCCGTGGCGTGGGCGTGGACGGCGGTGCGGACCTGCCCCATCAGGGCGGCGGCGGCCGTGTTGTGGCCCTGGACGTCCCCGATGACCGCGATGGCGGTGGTGGGGGTGGCGCGGACGAGGTCGTAGAAGTCCCCGCCGACCTCCATGCCGTGGCCGGCGGGCAGGTAGCGGGCGGCGACCTTCACCCCCGGGGGCGGGTGCAGGCTGTGGGGCAGCAGGCCGGTCTGGAGACTGTGAGCGAGGGACTGCTTGGCGTCGTAGAGGCGCGCGCGGGCCACCGCCTGGGCGATGAGTCCGGCCAGGGAGGTGAGCAGGGCCCGTTCGGCGGGCGGGAAGGGCCGCGGCTGCTCGTAGGAGAGGATCA
>NZ_JAPSIW010000491.1 GCF_031178505.1 Streptomyces sp.
CGGTGGCGGAGGGCGTCTCACCGTCACGTTTCCGCCTCGGGGCGGTTACGTAGTCGCACGCATCGGATCAGGTCCGGGACCGACGGACCGTGGAGACAGGTGACGGACATGCGCACTGAGGCCGCCCAGCGGGTCGAGCTGGTCTTCTCCCTCTTCGACGTCAACCGCAACGGGGTCGTGGACTCCGGCGATTTCGACCTCATGACAGAACGGGTGCTGGCGGCGGCCGTGGCCTCGGACGACGGCGCCAGGGAAGCCATCCGGGCCGCGCTCCGCCGCTACTGGTCGACACTGGCCACGGAGTTGGAC
Organism: Streptomyces sp.; assembly: GCF_031178505.1. GTDB lineage: Bacteria > Actinomycetota > Actinomycetes > Streptomycetales > Streptomycetaceae > Streptomyces > Streptomyces gulbargensis. The sequence goes on from NZ_JAPSIW010000491.1 coordinate 310, forward strand.
GCTGACGGTGACGGTGTGATCAGCGTCGACGAGTTCCGTCCGTTCGTGCTCGATCCCGAGCGTTTCGGGCCCACGGTCACCGAGTTCGCCACGGCGCTCTCCGCGCTGGGGGATCCCGACGGGGACGGTCTGATCGAGCGTCCGCTCTTCGTGTCGCTGATGAGGGCGATCGGCTTCGAGGAGGCGAACATCCACGCGCTGTTCGACGCCTTCGGCCCCGACGCCGAGGACCGCATCACCGTGGCCACGTGGGCCGCCGGCATCGAAGACTTTTACGCGCCGGACCTGGCCGGGATCCCGGGCGACCAGCTGGTGGCAGTCCGCGCCGTCTGACACCGTCGTCGCGAGCGTCCTGGGGCCGGCCGCGCGGCCGGCCCCGGAGCGCCGCGTCAGGGCCGGGGCTCGTGGGGCTTGTGGGGCTTGTGGGCGAACACCCATCGGTTGCCCTCCAGCGCGTCGTTACGCTCGGGGAGGGGCCCTCGTCCCAGCAGGCGGGTGAAATCGAACGGGGTGTGCGTCGACGTGGACCAGCCTCTGGCCGCCAGGGCTCCGGCGGAGTCGGGGCGCGGCTCCCTGCTGAAGAGGTCGAGCAGGTCGATGCCGATCTGTTCGCGTGTCGCCGTGTAGATCGCGCTGTCTCGGTACGCCAACAGGTCCTTCTCCAGTTTGGCCTCGAAGGCCAGGGCGCTGCCTCCGGTGGCGAGCCGGTGCACCGTGTCGATGAGATACGTCTCCGCGTGGGCCGGCAGGTAGAAGAGCAGCCCCTCGGCCAGCCAGACGCTCGGGGCGGACGGGTCGAATCCCGCGGAGGTCAGCGCGGTGACCCAGTCGGCGCGCAGGTCGACCGGGACGAGGACGCGTTTCGCCTTGGGGGCGGCCGCGGCCTCCGAGAGGACCTGCTCTTTGAAGGCCAGCACGCCCGCCCTGTCGATCTCGTGAACGACGCAGTCGGCGGGCAGGTCGAGCCGGAAGGCGCGGGTGTCGAGGCCCGCGCCCAGGAGGACCACTTGGCGGACGCCCGTACCGGCCGACCGGAGGACGAAGTCGTCGAGGACCCTCGTCCGCAGACCGAAGTAGCGGGCGAACCTCCCCCACAGCGGGTCGTGCTCCCCGTCCGGGACCTGCTCGATGCGCACCGGCCAGCCGGCGCACGCCGGGGCCGCGCGCACGAAGTGTTCCGCGTACTCGTCCTGGGCGAGGCTGTCGTGACGGTGGGTCTCGATCGCACGGGCGGCGGCGACCAGGAGGGCGGTGACTCCCACCCCTCCGTCGACGCCGTCCGTGGTGAACGGTGCGTTCATCGTTCTCTTCTCTCCGGCAGCAGGACGGGTTTGACCACGCGGCCCGCCTCGCAGTCGCGTTCGGCCTCGTTGATGTCGGCCAGGGGGTAGGTGCGGATCAGTTGGTCGAAGGGGAAGCGGCCGGCCTGCCACAGAGAGGTCAGCCGGGGTATCAGCAGCGCGGGTACGGCGTCGCCCTCGCAGATGTGCCGGATGCTGCGGCCCTTGTCGAGCGTGCCCGGTTCGAGGGCGAGCGCGGTGTGCAGGCGTGCCACGAGGCCGAGAGTGCCCGTGGGACGCAGGGCGTGGAGCGCGTCGTTGATGAGCGCGGGCGAGGCAGTGGTGTCCAGGGCGTACTGGGCCCCGCCGCCGGTCAGCCGGCGGATGCGGTCGGCCCTCCCGGCCGTCCCCGCGGGCAGCGGGATCGCGCCGTACCGTTCGGCCAGGGCCAGTCGCCCGGGGTGGTGGTCGACGGCGACGGTCCGTACGGCGGCGGCGGTCGCCGCCATCACCGCGGCCAGGCCCACAGCTCCCGCGCCGAGGACGACGAGGGTGTCGCCGGGGCCGGCGCGGAACGTGTTGAGTACGGCTCCGGCACCCGTGAGAAAGCCGCAGCCGAGCGGTCCCAGTGGTTCGAGCGGCAGGGCGGGGTCGACCCGGACGGCGTTGCGCGCCGGGACGAGCGCGTACTGGGCGAAGGACGACTGGCCGAACCACCGGGGGGCCAGCGGGCCGCCGGTGGCGTCGGTGAGCCGTGGTACGTCCTCCGCGCGTCCTCCGAAGAGGTTGAGGGACGCGAAGGAATCGCAGTACGCGGGGGCCGCCCCCCGGCAGTTCCGGCATGCTCCGCAGGAGTCGAAGCTCAGCACGACATGGTCGCCGACGCCGATCGCGCCGTCCGAACTTGCGGGGTGGTTCGGATCGTCGGGGCCCTTCGTGCCGTCACCCGACGCCACCACGACTCCGGCGCCCTCGTGGCCGAGGACCGCCGGGAGCGGGGTGCGGCCGGCCGATCGCCGGACCGCGAGGTCGGTGCGGCACATTCCGCATCCCGCGATCTCGACGAGGATCTCCCCGGCGGCCGGGCCGTTGCTGAGGGCCACCTCCTCCACCGCGAAGGGGGCGTCGTACGAGCGCAGCACCGCGGCCCGGAACCTCATCGGTCTTCCTCCCGCAGCCGGTGCACCACGAACGGCCGGAGGTTGCCGTAGAGGCCCCATGGTCCGCCCGCGACACCGAGCCCGCTGTCCTTGGTGCCGGCGAAGGGCTGGGCGAGGGAGAGTTCGGCATGGTGATTGATCCAGGCCGTACCGCATTCGAGACGGTCGGCGACCGCGGCGGCCCGGTCGGGATCCGTGCCCCAGACGGAGCCGCCCAGTCCGAAGCCGGTGCCGTTGGCGGCGTCGACGGCTTCGTCGAGGGTGCGGTAGGGCAGCACCGGCAGGACCGGACCGAACTGTTCTTCGGTCACCACGGGGCTGTCGGGCGGGACGTCGGTGAGGATCGTGGGGGCGAAGAAGTAGCCCGGTCCGTCGAGCCGGTGGCCGCCGGCCGCGGCCCGGGCGCCGGCCGCCACGGCCCGTCGTGCGACCTGCTCGACCCGGGCCAGTTGGGGCGCGTTGTTGACCGGGCCGATCCGGGAGCCGGGGTCGAGTCCGGATCCGACGGCGACGGTCTTCGCGCGGTGGGCGAGGGCCTCGACCACCTCGGCGTGGAGCCGCGCCGGCGCGTAGACGCGTTTGACCGCCATGCAGACCTGCCCGCAGTTGCGGAACGCGGCCCAGAACAGCCGGTCCGCGATCCGTTCCACGTCGGCGTCGTCCAGGAGGACGGCCGCGTCGTTGCCGCCCAGTTCCAGGGTGACCCGGGTGAGCGAGGCCGCCGCCGCCGTGGCGACGGCCCGTCCGGTCGGTACCGAGCCGGTGAACGTGACGTGGCGGATGCCAGGGTGGGAGGCGAGGCGGGCTCCGAGAGGTTCCCGGCCGGTGACGACGGTCAGGACGTCCTCGGGCAGGACCTCGGCGAGGACGGAACCGAGCAGCCGGGTGGCGAGCGGGGTGTACGGGGACGGTTTGAGGACCACGGCGTTGCCGGCCGCGAGGGCGGGGGCGAACTTCGCGGCCGCGAGCTGGAGAGGGAAGTTCCACGGCACGATCCCGGCGACGGGCCCGAGGGAGCGCCAGCGGACCTCGCTGTGCACGGGCCTGCCGTCGTCGATCCGGCGGGCGTCGGGGGCGAGGCCGGCGAAGTACCGCAAGCGGGCCGCCGTACGGGCGACCTCCGCGTACGACTCCGCCAGGGGTTTGCCCTGTTCCCGGGTGAGCAGGGGGGCGAGGTCGTCCCCGGCGGTTTCCACGGCGTCGGCGGCGGCGCGCAGGGCGGTGGTACGGGCGGCCGGGTCGGCCCGCCATCCGATCCAGGCGCGCCGGGCGCGTTCGACCACCGCGTCCACTTCCTCCGGCCGCTGGTCGGGGGCGTCGTCGAAGGGGTGCCCGGTGGCGGGGTCGACGACGGTGAGTCTTGCGGCACGCGGCGCGGGGGCGTTGACGGCTTCCGGTGTCGGCATCCCGAGGTCAGCTCACGTCCGGGGCGCCGGCGGCGTGCTCGCGGGCTTGTCGATCCATCTCCGCGCGGAAGGCGGCGACCAGATGTGGCTGGATCCTGCCGGCCTTGCGGTCGCCGCCCGCGCAGACCGCTCCCCGTACGCCCACGATGTCCGTGCCGATGCGGGTCAGCTCACCCAGGTCGGTCTGCCGGACGCTGCCCGCGAGGGCGGCGATCAGTCCGGAGGCGTGGGCACGGCGGACGAATTCGGCGCAGGTGTCCGGCGGCACGTGGTCGAAGAGCCGTGTCCCGTCCTTGATCGCGGTGTCCAGCATGGCCGCGTCGGCGGCCGCGCGGGCGGCGATGTCGGGCAGCGCGAGCGGATTGACGCAGCCGACGCGGTGGGCGTCCGCGTAGCCCGAGGCGACGACGAGCGCGTCCGGACGGTGGTCCTTCACCGCCCGGACGACCGCCCGCATGACCTCGACGCCCTGCTCGGGGGTGGTGCAGCCGTAGAGACCGACCTTGATGTACGTGGCGCCGGAGACGACCGCGCCGAGCGCGGCCTGGGCCACGGTACCGGGCTTGTACGGCACGTCGCCGACGGTGGCGGAGACCGGCTTGTCCGCCGGGACCGCGTCGCGGATCTCCCGGATGACCCACGGGAAGTTGGCGCCGAGAGAACCCTCGTCGGGCTTCTTCACGTCGACGATGTCGAGGTGATCCGCCGCCTTCGCACAGTCGAGAGCCTCCTCGACGCCGTCCGGGGAGATGAGAAGCAACACCGTGCACTCCTTCCGCCGCGCGTCCGCCCGACCTGAGGTCGAGGAACCCGCGGGTCACCTGGTTCATGTGCGGTGCGCTCATCCTTTCCACCTGCCCGTGCGCACCGGTAGGGCGTGCGGAGCCGCCGGGGGCGCGTGTCCGCAGCCGCATGACGCCGCGTGCACCGGCGCGGACCGGAAGCCCCGGCCCGCGCCACGATCGCCCACGTGATCCGTCGGGTGCGCCCTTGCGCACTCTCGTGCCTCGGTCGGTCCGCCCCGTAGGTTTGCCGCAGTGATCAGCCCGGTCGGCACCGGGGGCGGGCCGGGTCGACAGAGGATTGCGGGGAGGGGCCCCACCGACGGCAACGGGCGCCATCCGGTCGCCCGCGATGCAGCTGACGGCGGTGGTCTGGTACTCCTGAAGGGTTCCGTTCCGGATGGACAGCACGGTGCCGTAGCCGTCGGTGCGCCAGATTCCATCGGTGACCGGCGGGTGGGCGGTGGCGGCCGGCGCG
>NZ_JAPSIW010000492.1 GCF_031178505.1 Streptomyces sp.
TCAGGTAGCGGTCCAGCTCCCCGGGTGTGTGCGGCCGGTGGGAAGTGGCAGGGCCGAGTCACGGGTGGGCTTTGCTCGGCCCTGTGCGTGCTGCCGACGGCCGCGAGCATGCCATCGGATCGGTTTACTGCTCTCCGAAGGGCCGGCTGCCTCACCATTGCCCGGGCCGCGCACCTGCCCCTGCGGCTCGCACCGATGCCTGTTACCTGTTCAGCTGTCTAGAGTCGGTTGGCGGATGTTCTGGAGCGAGCTGCCGGATCCGGTCTGGGACCGGCTGAGGACGCTGAAGCTGCCATCGGTCTCCAGCACCACGGCAGTCACATCCTCGACTGCCCCGATTCCTTGGGAGCGGATCGCCTGGCGGACCTCGCTCTCGGTGACCCGTTGCCGTGCCATCGCGTCGCTGAGGAGGCGTCCGTCACTCAGCAGCAACGTCGGCTCCGCCTTGATCAGGCGCCGGTAGGAGCGAGAGTGCACCGCGGCCTTGGCGTTGACGAACTGCAGGACCACCAGCAGGGACAGAGCAAGGATTCCCTCAGCCAAAGAGACGCTGCGGTTGAGGAGGATGGTGGCCAGAGTCGAGCCCAAAGCCACGGTGACCACCAGGTCGAAGGCGTTCATCTTCGCCAGCGTGCGCTTGCCCGACAACCGCACCACCACGATGAGTGCTGCATAGGCACAGGCAGCCATGACCGCCACGCGAAGCATGTCGTACCAGGAGTCGAAGAACATTCCCTACATCTACCCGCCATGGCAAGGACCGGACTGCTTGGTCGTGCCGACGGCCCCAGCCCGCTCAGTTCGAGAGAGGGCCGCCTCCCTCGTTGCCAGCCCGGCGCGGCGCCGGGCCAAGTGAAGACGAGTGGCAGGCGGCGTGCCACAGCAAGTGGCGAACCCTTACAGGACCGCGAATGGCCGCTGTGCGGTATGCACCCATCTGGCCTGCCGTGATGGCGGGGCATCTGGAATGCGGTGAGGGTGGTGGGCGCGGCCGTCCACGTCGGCCAAGCTCTTGCGACCGCCCTGAAGGAGCCCTGTATGTCTGAACGCGCCACCGCCATCCGCAGTCTGCACGATCTTGGTCTGGCCGCCTGGTTCGGGGGCTCGCTGATGGGAGCGATCGGCCTGAACGGTGCGGCCCAGGACGAAGGGAGCACGGAGGCGACGCGGGACCGGATCGCGTCATCGGGCTGGGGTAAGTGGGCGCCGGTCAATGCGGCCGCAATCGGCGCGCACCTGTTCGGCGGCGGCGGGCTGCTTGCCGTGAACGCGCACCGGGTCGCCACCCAGCAGGGTGTGGCCGCCTCCACCACGGCTAAGACCGTCGTCACCGCTGCGGCTTTGGCCGCCACCGCCTGGGCCCGCGTCCTGGGCAAGAAGGTCGAGCTGGCCTCTTCTACGGATCCTGATGACGCCGAAAAGGCGCACAAGCATCCGGTTGACGTGGACAAGGCGCGGCGGCAGCTGGCCGCTGCTCAGTGGGCGGTGCCGGCCCTGACCGGGTGCCTGGTGGTGCTCAATGCCCTGCACGGCGAACAGCAGCGTCCGAGCGAGCAGGTTCCCGGCATGTGGGAGCGGGCCCGCTCCGTTGCCCATCTGAGGGACTGACGCCGCCTCGTGCGGCGGATCGGCTATGACCGCAGGCCGCAGCCGCCAGGCGTGTGTGCGCATGGTGCTGCTGTGGCATGTCTGCGACGGCTGGGGGCACACGGGGAGGGCTATGGCGGACCGGACAGCCGGGCTTGCCTTCACGCTTGAATCAGGGAGCTGCCATGTCCACACACGCACGTGCCGCCCGCACTGCCCGAACCCCGGTACAGCAGGCCGCCTTGGTCGTGGGCGCGGTCTTCCTCCTGGTCGGGGTCCTCGGCTTCATCCCGGGCATCACCACGAACTACGACACCATGGAGTTCGCCGCGCACCACTCCGAGGCCAAGCTGCTGGGCCTTTTCCAGGTGTCCATCCTGCACAACCTTGTGCATCTCGCCTTTGGCGTCGCCGGACTGGCTCTGTCGCGCAGCGCAGCTCAAGCACGGCTCTACCTCCTTGCCGGCGGCGCCATCTATCTGGTCCTGTGGCTGTACGGGCTGATCATCGACCACGACAGCGCCGCGAACTTCGTCCCCGTCAATACCGCCGACAACTGGCTGCACCTGCTGCTGGGCCTGGGAATGATCGCGCTCGGTGCCCTACTCACCCGCGGGCGGAGTGCGACACGGACTGCTGTGTGATCGGCACAGGGAGCCCACTGAAGTACGGCAAACGGGCGGTGGCGGCCGGCGGGCCGCCACCGGCCGTCGCGGTAGGGGCGATGCGGGCAAGTGATGCGGTTCCCCTGTCACCGCGCGCTGCGTCTTCCCATGGCCAGTGCTGATAGCCCGCTGACCAGGGTCGCAGGGACGGGACGTCTGTTGTGCCTACCGGGCGGAGGCGGTGAACCGGCCATTTCGTTTCACGGTACGGCCGGTCGGGACCGGCGGGGGGTAGGGGTGGCTACTACGACGCGATCACGGTTGCGGTTCCCTCGGAACGGCTTTTCGCCTACCTCGCCGACGTGCAGGACCTGCCCGCCTGCCTGCCCGGCTAACCTCCGCCCGTCCCCACGACGGCGACAAGGTCACCGTGACCGCGCGCATCGACCCCGCCGATGCCCCTGAGCAGGACGTCTGTCTTGAGGATGGAGGGGTGAAGGCTGCGCTGCTGTTCCGCAGGCAGGGATGGGTGGAGGCCGCCGCCACTCAAGGTATAGCGGAGCCGTGACCGGGCCGTTCCGCCGGGCAGGCGAGCCTGCACTGGTTGAGCTGGTTCACTTCTTGTCTTCGAGCTGTGAGCGGACTGAATTGGTGAGTTCGTCCCAGGAGTCGGCGAACTTCCTGATGCCCTCGTCCTCGAGGACTTTGAAGACGTCGTCGAGGTCGACACCGGCATCGGCCACGGCCTTCATGACCTGCGCCGCCTCGTCGTAGGTCTGCTGGATGGGCGTGCCGGGGTGGCCGTGGTCGGCGTAGGCCTTGAGGGTCTTTTCCGGCATGGTGTTCACGGTGTCCGGGGCGATGAGGTCGCTGATGTAGAGGGTGTCGGGGTAGTCCTGGTTCTTCACGCCGGTCGATGCCCACAGCGGGCGCTGCGGCTTGGCGCCCTGCGCCTCCAGTGTGCGCCAGCGGTCGGAGGAGAAGACCTCTTGGTAGGCCTGGTAGGCGAGCTGTGCGTTCGCCACTGCGGCTTTGCCCTTGAGGGAGGGGTCCGCGTCGGCCTCGTCCAGTCGCTTGTCGATCTCGGTGTCCACGCGGGAGACGAAGAAGGACGCCACCGATTCGATCCCGTCCAGCGATCCGCCGGCCTGCAGACGCTGCTCGAGTCCGGACAGGTAGGCGTCCATGACCGCTCGGTAGCGCTCGGGGCTGAAGATGAGGGTGACGTTGACGCTGATGCCGTGTGCGATGGACGTGGTGATCGCAGCCAGGCCTTCCTGCGTCGCGGGGATCTTGATGTACAGGTTGGGCCGGTCGACCAGCCACCACAGGTGAGCCGCCTCCGCGGCCGTGGCGTCGGTGTCGTGCGCCACCCCGGGGGACACTTCGAGCGACACCCGGCCGTCACGGCCGGTGCGCTGAGCCACCGGGGCGAGCAGGTCGCAGGCGTCGCGGACGTCAGCGGCGGTGATGGTTCGCAGCGCCTCATCGACGCTGACCTTGCGGACGGCCATCGCGTGGACCTGGTCGTCGTAGGAGTCCGACCCGCTGATCGCGGCGGCGAAGATGGTCGGGTTCGTGGTGACGCCCACGACGGAGTAGTCATCGACGAGCGACTGCAGATTGCCGCTGCGGATGCGGTCGCGTGAGAGGTCGTCGAGCCAGACGGCGACCCCAGCTGCCGACAGCTCGGCCAGCTTCTCGTTCTGTGTCATGACAGTGCCTTCCAAAGGGCGGGGCGAAGTGCGAGGGGAGGAGACGAGTCAGCGGGTCAGCGATCGCCGGTGGGGGCGTGCAGGACGCCGGCGCTGTCCGGGCCGGCGGGGGCTAGCGGCGGTGCCTCGGCGGCGGCGAGGCTTTCCCGGGCCGCGGCGACGACCGCGTCCGTGGTGAGCCCGAACTGCTCGTACAGCACGGTGTAGGCCGCGCTGGCGCCGTAGTGGTTGAGGCCGACGATGCGGCCGGCGTCGCCGACGAACTCCCGCCAGCCCATGGGCACACCGGCCTCGACGCTCACCCGGGCGCGCACCGCAGGCGGCAGCACCTGCTCGCGGTAGGCCCGGTCCTGGGCCGCGAACCACTCCCAGCACGGCAGTGACACGACCCTCGTCGGGATGCCGTCGGCCTCCAGCGTCTCCCGGGCGGCGACGGCGATCTGCACCTCGCTTCCGGTGCCCATCAGAATGACCTCAGGACTGCCGCTGGAGGCTTCGGCCAGCACGTAGCCGCCCCGGGCGACGCCCTCGGCCGACGCGAACTGTGTGCGGTCGAGGACGGGCAGGTTCTGCCGGGACAGGGCGAGTCCGGCCGGGCGGTCGTTGTGCTCGAGGATGGTGCGCCAGGCCACCGCGGTCTCGTTGGCGTCGGCCGGGCGGACGAAGTCCAGGCCGGGGATGGCCCGCAGCGCCGCGTAGTGCTCGATGGGCTGGTGGGTGGGGCCGTCCTCGCCCAGCCCGATGGAGTCGTGCGTCCACACGTAGGTGACCGGGAGCTGCATGAGCGCGGCCAGCCGCACCGCACCGCGCATGTAGTCGGAGAAGGTGAGGAACGTGCCGCCGTACACGCGGGTCCCGCCGTGCAGCGCGATGCCGTTCATGATCGCGCCCATGGCGTGCTCGCGGACGCCGAAGTGCAGCATGCGCCCGTACGGGCCGCCCGACCACATCTTGGTCTGCCGGCTCTCGGGCAGGAACGAGGCCTCCCCCTTGACCGCGGTGTTGTTGCTTTCCGCCAGGTCGGCCGAACCGCCCCACAGTTCCGGCAGGACCGGGTACAGGGCGGCGAGGACCTCGCCGGAAGCCTTCCGGGTCGCCACGCCCTTCGGATCGGCGTCCCAGGTCGGCAGGTCGTCCGCCCAACCCTGCGGCAGCCGACGGGTGGACAGCCGCTCAAGCAGCGCGGCACCGTCGGGGTCGCCGGTCCGCCACGCGTCGAAGCGCTGCTGCCACGTCGCGTGCGCCTGCGCGCCGCGCTCGGTAACCTGGCGGGCGTGCTCAAGCACCTCCGGGTCGACCTCGAAAGTCTTGTCGGGGTCGAAGCCGAGGATCTCCTTGGTCGCCCGGACCTCGTCCTCGCCCAGCGCGGATCCGTGGGCCGCGCCGGTGTTCTGCTTGTTCGGCGCGGGCCAGCCGATGATCGTGTGCAGCACGACCAGCGACGGGCGGCCGGTCTCGGCCCGGGCAGCGGCCAGCGCGCGGTCGACCGCGGCCAGGTCCTCG
>NZ_JAPSIW010000493.1 GCF_031178505.1 Streptomyces sp.
TCACCCGCCCCCGCGCGGGCGCCCACCCCCCCCGCGCGGGCCGCCGGTTCGCCACGGCCCGCCCCCGACCGCCCCCCCCCCGCCGGGCGGCGCCCGCCCCCCCCGCGCCGGCGCGCCCCGGCCCTCGTACGCCTCCCCCCTCCGCACGGCCGCACCGCCCCTGGGGGCCGCCGCCGCGCACACCCCCCTCCCCGCCACCCGCACCCGCAAGGACGCACCATGCCTCCCGTACCGGCCCCGCACGCCCCCGCAGACCCGCAGCCGCCCACCGCAGGCCCCGCCGTACGGCGTGAGCACGACCTGCTCGGCGAGCGGGACGTACCGGCCGAGGCCTACTGGGGCGTCCACACCCTGCGCGCCACCGAGAACTTCGCCATCACCGGCACCCCCATCTCCGTGTACCCGCTGCTGATCGACGCGCTGGCCGCCGTCAAGGAGGCCGCCGCCCGCGCCAACGAGGAACTCGGGCTCCTGCCCGCCGACAAGGCCGACGCCATCGCCGGCGCCTGCCGGGAGATCAGGTCCGGCCGCCTGCACGACCAGTTCGTCGTCGACGTCGTCCAGGGCGGCGCCGGCACCTCCACCAACATGAACGCCAACGAGGTCGTCGCCAACCGGGCGCTCGAACTCCTCGGCCACGGCAAGGGCGACTACGCCCGCCTCCACCCCAACGAGGACGTCAACCTCGGCCAGTCCACCAACGACGTCTACCCGACCGCGATCCGCATCGCCGCGATCGGCGCCGCCCGGGAACTCCTCCTCGCCATGGCCGTCCTCCAGGACGCCTTCGCCGCCAAGGCCCTGGAGTTCCGCGAGGTCGTCAAGATGGGCCGCACCCAGCTCCAGGACGCGGTGCCCATGACGCTGGGCCAGGAGTTCTCCACGTACGCCGTGATGCTGGAGGAGGACCGCAGCCGCCTCGCCGAGGCCGTCGAGCTGATCCACGAGATCAACCTCGGGGCCACCGCCATCGGCACCGGCCTCAACGCCGCCCCCGGCTACGCCGAGACCGCCCGCCGCCACCTCGCCGCGCTGACCGGACTGCCGCTCGTCACCTCCGCCAACCTGGTCGAGGCCACCCAGGACTGCGGCGCCTTCGTCCAGCTCTCCGGCGTCCTCAAGCGCATCGCGGTCAAGCTCTCCAAGACCTGCAACGACCTGCGCCTGCTCTCCTCCGGCCCGCGGGCCGGACTCGGCGAGATCAACCTGCCGCCCGTGCAGGCCGGTTCCAGCATCATGCCCGGCAAGGTCAATCCGGTGATCCCGGAAGTGGTGAACCAGGTCGCCTTCGAGGTCATCGGGAACGACATGACCATCACCATGGCGGCCGAGGGCGGACAGCTCCAGCTCAACGCCTTCGAGCCCGTCATCTTCCACGCCCTGTCCAAGAGCATGCTCTCGCTCCGCGCCGCCTGCCTCACCCTCGCCGAGCGCTGCGTCTCCGGGATCACCGCCAACACCGAGGCCCTGCGCGCGGCCGTCGAGAACTCCATCGGCCTCGCCACCGCCCTCAACCCCCACCTCGGCTACACCGCCGCCACCGCCATCGCCCAGGAAGCGCTGGCCACGGGCCGCGGAGTCGCCGAACTCACCCTGGAGAAGGGCCTGCTGCCCGCCCACCGGCTCGCCGAACTGCTCACCCCCGAGCGGCTCACCGGCGCCCCCGGCCCGGCACCGGCCTGACCGCCCCCGGGAGGGAGGCGGCCGGTTCGCCTTCCTCCCGCTGAGTGGGCCGTACGGGTGAGGCCCCGGGCGCGGCGACAGTGCCGGCCGCCGAGCGGGTACGCATCGCACCACTGCCCCCGGCCAGGAGGATGCCGTCCCATGCCCGTCCGCAAGGGTGCCCCCACGCCGCTGCACCTGGGCACCGGTGCCCTGTGCGCGGCGCTGCTGCTCACCGGCTGCGCCCGTACCCCCCCCCCCCCCCCCCCGCCTCCCCGACCCGCGCACCCCGCCCGCCCGCCGCCTCCGGCCCGGCCTCACCCTCGGCGCCGGCCTCCGCCGCACCGGGCGACGCCCGGCCCGTGCCCGCATCGAGGATCCCCGGCCTCGGGCCCGCCACGCAGGCCCGGGTCCCCGACGGCACCTCGCAGGCCCTCGTCGTCGCCGGGGCCTCGGCGGACGGCAACACCGCCACCACGGTCCTCTATGCGCGAAACCCCGCCGGGCGGTGGGAGCGCGTCGCCGGTCCCTGGGCGTCCCACAACGCCCTCAAGGGCTGGACCCACGACCACCACGCGGGCGATCTGCGCAGCCCGATCGGGGTCTTCCGGCTCGGCGACGCGGGCGGCCGGCTGCCCGACCCCGGCGCCCGCCTCCCGTACGACCAGGACCCCGGCTTCGCCATCAGCGGCACCGGCTTCCTCGGCGAACCCCTGGAGGGCTCCTTCGACCACGTGATCGCCATCGACTACAACCGCGTGCCCGGCAGGACCCCGCTCGACAAGGAACGCCCCCTGGGTCAGGGGAAGGGCGGCGGGGTGTGGATCCACGTCGACCACGGCGGCCCGACCCAGGCCTGCGTCAGCCTGGACCGGGAGGACCTGCGGGAACTCCTCCGGGCGCTCGACCCGGCCCGCGAACCCGTCGTGGTGATGGGGCCGGGTGCCGAACTCGCCCGCTGACCGCGCGCCGGCCGGCGCGCGCGCGTGCTCTCAGGTGACCGCGCCGCGGAACGAGCCCGTGTGCTCGCGGACCTGTTCCGGCGTCAGGTAGGCGTCGGTGTACTCGAAGTCCCGCAGCGTGCCGGCCTTGGACGCCAGGAAACCGGTCCGGACGAAGTCGTCCCCGGCCACCGCGTTGAGCAGCCAGTTGGTCATCACCCGGGTCTTGGCCACACCGGTCCGCAGCGCCGCCCAGTGGTACCCGCGCGCCACCGCCTGGGCGGGCATGCCGTGCAGCTCGACACCGAGCGGCTTCGACACGCCGTCCATGCCGCCGAGGTCCACGACGAGCCCCAGGTCCTTGTGCCGGTAGGGCGTCACCTCCGTGCCGCGCAGGGTGGCGACGAGGTTGTCGGCGACCGCCTTGCCCTGCCGCATGGCGTGCTGCGCGGTCGGCGGGCAGATCGCGCCCTTCTCGTCCTTGGCGAGGTCCGGTACGGCCGCCGCGTCACCGAGCGCCCAGAGGCCGTCGAAACCGGGGACGGTCATCTCGGGCGTCACGACCAGCCGGCCGCGCGTCGTCTCGGCGCCGAGGGTCCCGATCAGCGGGCTCGCGGCCACACCGGCCGTCCAGATGAGCGTGCGGCTCGGCAGCACCCGCCCGTCGGTCAGCGTCACCGTGTCCTCGTCCACGGAGGCCACCGACACCCCGAGCGACACCTCGATGCCGCGCCGGGTGAGGATGTCCATGGCGGCGGCGCCCAGCTTCTCGCCCAGCTCGGGCATGAGCTTCGGCGCGATGTCCACCAGATGCCACTTGATCAGTTTCGGGTCCAGGCGCGGGTACCGCTTCACCGCGTTGTGGGTGAGCTGCTGCAGGCAGGCGGCCGTCTCGGTGCCGGCGTACCCGCCGCCCACCACCACGAACTGCAGCCGCGCCGCCCGCTCGGCCTCGTCGTTGCTCGCGTCCGCCAGGTCCAGCTGCGCGATCACGTGGTCGCGGACGTAGACCGCCTCGGCAAGCGTCTTCATGCCCCGCGCGTACTCCGCGAGCCCCGGGATGTCGAAGCTGCGGGTGACGCTGCCGGGGGAGAGGACGAGATGGTCGTACGGCTCGGTGACGTGCTCGCCCGCGATGGTCCGCACCACGCAGACCTTCGCCGCCGTGTCGATGCCCACCACCCCGCCCGGCACGATCCGGGTCCGGTGCCGCTCGCTGCGGCGCAGCGACAGGGCCACCGACTGCGGAGTCAGCACGCCGGCCGCCACCTGGGGGAGGAGCGGGAGGTAGAGCTGGTACGAGAACGGCGAGAGGAGGGTGATCTGTGCCTCCCGCTCCGTGAGCCGCCGTTCGAGCCGCCGGACGCAGGCCACTCCGGCGAAGCCGGCGCCCACCACGAGGATCCTCGGTCGAGTCACGCTGTCCGCCCTTCCGTAGGAGCGTGCACGGTGCCATCGGATGCGACCGCTCCGGATCGCATGGCCTTCCTAGCGCCGCCTATCCGTGGCTCACCCTTTTTATCCCTGTTGGAGGTGGCCCGCTCCTCGGGAGACTCCGCCCGCCCCTCACAGCACGGCGATGCCGAGGGGCCGGGAACCCGCCGGAATCCGCCGTGTCTCCCCCGAGCGGAGGTCCACGGCCGTCAGCCCGTCCCAGTAGCCGTCCCGGGTGAATCCGCCGGTCACATAGGCCGTCCCGCCGTCCCGCGACACGGCGACGTCCTCGTGCGGACCGTCCAGCGGGTACACCCGCTCCTCCCCGGCGGGGGTGCGCACGGTGAGCGAGGGTCCCCGGTCCTCGGCCGGGTCGATCGGGCCGGTGCCGACCGTGAGGAGCGTGCCGTTCCCGGTCACGGTGGTGCCGTGCTGATGGGTGCCGGCGGTCATCGTCTCGACGCTCGTCCGCCCCGTTCGGGGGTCCACGACCGCCAGCTTCTCACCCTCGAACGGCAGCAGCAGCTTCCCGTCCGAGGGCCGGACCGCCGCGTAGTGCGGTTTGAGCCAGGAGCCGAGCCCGCCCTCCGTCCCGTACGGGGCGACCTCCACCCGGCGCGGGCGGAGCGTGTCCGCCGTGACCACCGTGACGTCGAAGGAGTCGTGACCCGTCGCGTACACCTCGGAACCGTCGAGGGCGACGTCCACGTCGAACGGGCGCCGCCCGACCGGCACCGCGTCCGTGACCCGCAGCGCGGCCGTGTCGATCACCTCCAGGGCGCCGTGGCCGCCGGGCACGTTCACGCCCACGTACACCCGGCGCCCGTCCGGCGCGAGCGCGATGCCCATGCCGCCGCCCCGGTACTCACCGGTCGTCACCGGACCCGTGGCCGTCCGGTACGGGATCAGCGCGAGGCGCGAACGGCTCGCCGTGTCCACCACCGCCACGCCCTCGGCGGTGGCCACCCACGCCCGCCCGTCCGCGCCGACGGCGAGTCCGTACGGAGCGGTCCCGACCCTCACGGAGCCGGTGGCGCCGCGCGCCGGGTCCACGAACGTGACGGTGTCGGCGCCGAAATCGGACACCAGGAGCGTGCCGGGCGCGGCCTTCCCGGAGGGCGGCGCGGGCGTCACCGTCCCGGAGGCGGACGGTGTCCCGGGGCCGGGCGAGCCGGCCGGGGCGGAGGCGGACCCGCCGGACCCCTGCGCGCACCCCGTGAGCAGCGCGACGACGACTGCGCCGGGCAGCAGGACCCGGGCGGTACGGGAGGAACGGCGGGACTTCGTCATGTCGGACTCCTCGGTCGGGACCACGCGCGGCCGGCGCCCCGGGGGACGGCCGGGCTCCGCGCCCTGTCCCGATC
>NZ_JAPSIW010000494.1 GCF_031178505.1 Streptomyces sp.
GAGTACAGGTCGGTGAGGTCCACGAAGTTCGCGCCGACGATCGGCGAGGCGGCCGTCAGGTTGATGTGGTCGCTGATCAGGACCGGCTGGCCGGGGCGCATGCCCTCGCGCAGGCCGCCGCAGCCGTTGGTCAGGACGACGGTCCTGACGCCGGCGGCGACGGCGGTGCGGACGCCGTGGGCGACGGAGGCGACGCCCCGGCCCTCGTAGAAGTGGGTGCGGCCGAGGAAGACGAGGGCGCGCTTCTCACCGATCTTGTACGAGCGGATCTTGCCGCCGTGGCCCTCGACGACCGGCGGCGGGAAACCGGGGAGCTCGGTCACCGGGAACTCGGCCTCGGGGGCACCGAGCGCGTCGACGGCGGGCGCCCAGCCGGAGCCCATGACCAGGGCGACGTCGTGGTTCTCGACTCCGGTCAGCTCGCGGAGACGCGCGGCAGCGGCCTCGGCGGCCTCGTACGGGGTGGCAGTTGCGTTCACTGACTCTCTCGCCTCGGGGAGGGGGGTCCGAGGGAAGACCCCGGACGGATTTGATACGCGCAGAAGCCTAGCCCGAGAAACCCTACGCGCGTAGATGACGCTGCGAACGGAGCTGCGATCGTTGTCTTGTCGTTTCCCACGAACGCGCCGGAGGGCGAGGCCGGGGCCCCGGGGGAGGAGCGGTACGGACGGCGAGCCCCCGGTGGCCCGGCAGGGGCGCCCGCGTCCGCACCCGTCCGTCGGTGGCGCTCAGCAGGGTCGCTTGCGGAGTTCCATCACGTAGTCGTGGGGGGCTCCCGCCGACTCGGCCGCGTCGGCCACCTCGCCCAGGTACCGGGCGGAGGGCAGGCCGCCCTCGTACGCGTTGAGCACGTACACCCAGGCCGGCTCCTCGCCGTCCAGCGTGTGCACCCGCACCCGCATCCGGCGGTAGATGTCGAGGCCGACGCCCTCCCAGCGGTCCATCGAGTCCTCGTCCATCGGCGCGATGTCGTACAGCGCCACGAAGACCTGGGAGCGGGGGGCCTCCACGATGGTGGCGAGCGCTCCCTCCCAGCCCATCTGCTCGCCGCCGAAGGTCAGCCGCCAGCCGTTGAGCCAGCCGGTGCTGCGCAGCGGGGAGTGCGGTGCGCGGCGACTCATCAGCCGCGCGTCGAGGTTGCCGGCGTACGCGGCGTAGAGCGACATGGGACCGAGGGTACGGGAGGGTGTGGTCACTCCGCCGAACTCCGAGGTGAGGGCCGTATGGAGGCCCCGACGAGAGGAGCCCCCCGCCGTGCGGGAGAATGGGGTACGCACTTGAAGCGTGCGGGACAATGGCGTACGCACTGCAGCCCAGCGGGGGGACCACCCCGGCAGAACGAGAGCGCGAGGCGTAGATCCCAGTGACCCGGATCGTGATCATCGGCGGCGGACCCGGCGGATACGAGGCGGCCCTGGTGGGCGCCCAACTCGGCGCGGAGGTGACCGTCGTCGACTGCGACGGCCTCGGCGGCGCGTCCGTCCTGACCGACTGCGTCCCCTCCAAGACCCTGATCGCCACCGCCGAGGTGATGACCACCTTCGACTCCTCCTACGAGGAGCTCGGCATCATCGTCGCGGACGACACCCCCCACCTGGAGCAGGCCGCCCGCGTCGTGGGCGTGGACCTCGGCAAGGTGAACCGCCGTGTGAAGCGGCTCGCGCTCGCCCAGTCGCACGACATCACCGCCTCCGTGACCCGGGCCGGCGCCCGGGTGCTGCGCGGCCGTGGCCGGCTCTCCGGCCGGCAGGCGGTGGACGGCTCCCGCCAGGTGATCGTGACCGCCGCCGACGGCAGCGAGGAGACGCTGACCGCCGACGCCGTCCTGATCGCCACCGGCGGTCACCCGCGCGAGCTGCCCGACGCCAAGCCGGACGGCGAGCGCATCCTGAACTGGACGCAGGTGTACGACCTCAAGGAGCTGCCCGAGGAGCTCATCGTGGTCGGCTCCGGCGTCACCGGCGCCGAGTTCGCCGGCGCCTACCAGGCGCTCGGCTCGCGGGTCACCCTGGTCTCCTCGCGCGACCGCGTGCTGCCGGGCGAGGACCCGGACGCGGCGGCCGTCCTGGAGGACGTCTTCCGCCGGCGCGGCATGAACGTCATGGCCCGCTCGCGCGCCGAGTCCGCCAAGCGGGTCGGCGACCGGGTGGAGGTCACCCTCGCCGACGGGCGTGTCATCTCCGGCACCCACTGCCTGATGGCGGTCGGCGCGATCCCGAACACGGCCGGCATGGGCCTGGAGGAGGCGGGGGTCCGGCTGAGGGACTCCGGGCACATCCTGACCGACCGGGTCTCCCGCACGAGCGCCCCCGGCGTGTACGCGGCCGGTGACGTCACCGGCGTCTTCGCGCTCGCCTCGGTTGCCGCCATGCAGGGCCGGATCGCCATGTACCACTTCCTCGGCGACGCGGTGACCCCGCTGAACCTCAAGACGGTCTCCGCGAACGTCTTCACCGACCCGGAGATCGCCACCGTCGGTTACACGCAGGCGGACGTGGACGCGGGCAAGATCGACGCCCGGGTCGTCAAGCTCCCGCTGCTGCGCAACCCGCGCGCCAAGATGCAGGGCATCCGGGACGGCTTCGTGAAGATCTTCTGCCGTCCGGGCACCGGCATCGTGGTCGGCGGCTGCGTCGTCGCCCCCCGGGCGAGCGAGCTCATCCACCCCATCTCGATCGCGGTCGACAACAATCTGACGGTCGAACAGATCGCAAATGCTTTCACCGTGTACCCCTCCCTGTCGGGCTCGATCGCGGAAGTGGCACGGCAGTTGCACACCCGAAAGACGGCGGGCGAGGCCTGACCCTCGGGCCGGTCGCCGCTCCCGCCTGCGGGAACGGTTCTCCGACTCGGACAACCCCCGGCAAGCCGGGGCATAGAACGATCAACGGCGGGGCCCTCCATACCACTTGAGGGCCCCGCTCGTGCGCAACTTCTGCAATTCGGCGCATACTGCTGAAAACTATCGGGCGGTCACGTTACTGTCAGTTTCGTGTTCGCTGCAGAACGTCGCCAGTTGATCCTCGAAATGGTGCGCGCCAACGGAGCCGTGTCGCTCCGTGAGCTCGCCCGCGTCGTCCAGACCTCCGAAGTGACCGTACGAAGAGACGTACGGGCGCTGGAGGCAGAAGGACTCCTCGACCGCCGGCACGGCGGTGCGGTGTTGCCGGGCGGATTCACGCGAGAATCCGGCTTCCCGCAGAAATCCCATCTCGCGACGGCGGAGAAGACGGCCATCGCCGATGTCGCGGCGAGCCTCGTCGAAGAGGGCGAGGCCATCGTCGTCGGCGCCGGGACGACCACGCAGGAGCTGGCGCGCCGGCTCGCCCGGGTGCCCGGACTGACCGTCGTCACCAACTCCCTGCTGGTCGCCCAGGCCCTCGCCCACGCCAACCGGGTCGAGGTCGTCATGACCGGCGGCACCCTGCGCGGCTCCAACTACGCCCTCGTCGGCAGCGGCGCCGAGCAGTCCCTCCAGGGGCTGCGGGTCTCCCGTGCCTTCCTCTCCGGCAGCGGACTGACCGCCGAGCGCGGCCTCTCCACCTCCAACATGCTCTCCGCGAGCGTGGACCGGGCGCTGGTGCAGGCGGCGGCCGAGGTCGTCGTCCTCGCCGACCACACCAAGCTCGGCACCGACACCATGTTCCAGACGGTGCCGACCGACGTGATCACCCGGCTGGTCACCGACGAGCCTCCGGCCCACGACGACCGGGCCGCCACCGAGCTCCAGGCCCTCGCCGACCAGGGCGTCCAGATCGCCGTCGCCGGCACCGGCCAGGGCACGGGTGCGGCCGAGCAGCTTCCCCCGCCACCCCGGGGCCGCCGCGACATGCCGCTGCCCGTCCAGCGGGGACGGATGCCGCAGACGGGCCAGTTCCGGGGACCGGGCGCGGGCGGCCTCGGAGCCGACCCGATGGAGCGCACCGCCCGCGTCGCGGACATGCGACGCCGCTGATCCCCGGCGCCGTACGAGACGGGAGTACGGCTCCGGTACGGGCGCGGCACGCGCCTCCCGTACGTCCCGGCCCGTACGCCCCGGTACGAGACCCGGGCGTGCGCCTCCCGTACGGCTCCGGCCCGGGAGGGCTCAGGCCTTCAGGCCGCGCAGGGTCAGGGTGAGCAGACGGTCCGCCAACTCCGTGTCCTCCGGGCACTGTTCCGCCGCCAGCGCGATCGCCTTCGTGAGCTGCATCAGATCGCCGATCGACACATCGGCCCGCACCTGACCCGCCTCCCGCGCACGCGCCAGCAACTCCTCGCCCGCCGTCCGCAACGGCTCACTGCACCGGGCGAGCGCCGAACCCCGGTCGTACGAGGCCGACATGAGCGCGTGCGCCAGCCCCCGGTACTCACTGGCATGAGTGATGAGCGTGCGCAGCCACTCCACCAGCGCACCGCACGGCGCCTCCGCCCCGGCCAGCTCGCGCGAACGGCGCAGCAGCGTGGTGACGGCTTCCTGGAAGACCGCGTTCAGCAGGTCCGCCCGCGTCGGGAAATGGCGGTAGAGCGTGCCGATCCCCAGGCCGGCGCGGCGGGCGATCTCCTCCAGGGACGCGTCCGTGCCCTGCTCCGCGAAGGCGGCCCTGGCCTCCCTCACCAGCCGCTCGTGATTGCGGCGCGCGTCGGCTCGCATGACGTACGGACGGCCCTCCTTCGGCGAAAAGGGCCCGCAGGCGGATGCCTGCGGGCCCTTCACACGGTAACCGTGACTCGGGGTGTCCCGGTGTCAGTCCTTGATCTCGCAGATCGCGGCACCGGAGGTCACGGACGCGCCGACCGCCGCGCTCAGGCCCTGGATGGTGCCGGATTTGTGGGCGTTGAGGGGTTGTTCCATCTTCATGGCTTCGAGGACGACGACGAGGTCGCCTTCCTTGACTTCCTGGCCTTCTTCGACGGCGATCTTGACGATGGTGCCCTGCATGGGGGAGGCGAGGGTGTCGCCGGAGGCGGTGGGGCCGGACTTCTTCGCGGCGCGGCGCTTGGGTTTGGCGCCGGCGGCCAGGCCGGTGCGGGCGAGGGTCATGCCGAGGCTGGAGGGCAGGGAGACCTCGAGTCGTTTGCCGCCGACCTCGACGACGATGGTCTCGCGGCCGGTCTCGTCCTCGTCGGTGTCGTCCCCGGCGGGGGCGAAGGGCTTGATCTCGTTGACGAACTCGGTCTCGATCCAGCGGGTGTGGACGCGGAAGGGGTCGGCGGTGAAGGCGGGGTCGACCACGACGGCCTGGTGGAAGGGGATGGCGGTGGCCATGCCCTCGACCTTGAACTCCGCGAGTGCGCGGGCGGCGCGCTGGAGGGCCTGTTCGCGGGTGGCGCCGGTGATGACGAGTTTGGCCAGGAGGGAGTCCCAGGCGGGGCCGATGACGCTGCCGGACTCGACGCCGGCGTCGAGGCGGACGC
>NZ_JAPSIW010000495.1 GCF_031178505.1 Streptomyces sp.
CCCCGGAGACCCCGCACCGACCAGGGCTGTCGCTCACGAGAAGGGCATGTTTCACGTGAAACCGATCGACCCGCGCCTGCTCCGTCATGCCCGTGCCACCCGCGTCTTCCTGGTCGCGGTGGTGCTGCTCGGCCTGGTCGGGGCGGCGCTGGTCGTCGCCCAGGCGATGCTCATCGCCGAAGTCGTCGTAGGGGCCTTCCAGGACGGACTCTCGCTCCCCGCCCTCACGGCACCCCTGGTGCTGCTCGCGGCCGTCGCGATCGGACGCGGGGCGGTCTCCTGGCTCACGGAACTCGCCGCGCACCGGGCGAGCGCCGCCGTGAAGTCCGAACTCCGCGGCCGGCTCCTCGCCCGCGCGGCGGCCCTCGGCCCCGGCTGGCTCGGTGGCCAGAGAACCGGGTCCCTCATCGCCCTCGCCACCCGGGGTGTCGACGCGCTCGACGACTACTTCGCCCGCTACCTGCCACAACTCGGTCTCGCGGTGGTCGTTCCGGTCGCCGTCCTGGCCCGGATCGTCACCGAGGACTGGGTCTCGGCGGCGATCATCGTCGTCACCCTGCCGCTCATCCCGGTCTTCATGATCCTCATCGGCTGGTACACCCAGGCGCGCATGGACCGGCAGTGGCGGCTGCTGTCCCGGCTCTCCGGCCACTTCCTGGACGTGGTCGCGGGCCTGCCCACCCTGAAGGTCTTCGGACGGGCGAAGGCACAGGCCGAGTCCATCCGGGCGATCACCTCGGAGTACCGCCGCGCGACCCTCCGCACGCTGCGGATCGCCTTCCTCTCCTCCTTCGCCCTCGAACTCCTCTCGACCCTCTCGGTCGCCCTGGTCGCCGTGACCATCGGCATGCGGCTCGTCCACGGCGAACTGGACCTCTACACCGGACTCGTGATCCTCGTCCTGGCGCCCGAGGCCTATCTGCCCCTGCGCCAGGTCGGGGCGCAGTACCACGCCGCGGCGGAAGGTCTCGCCGCGGCGGAGGAGATCTTCGAGGTCCTCGAACAGCCGGTACGGGGAGGCGGGACGGCCCCGGTTCCGGAGACCGTGCGCCTGGAGCTCGACCGGGTGACCGTCCGCCACGCGGGGCGCGCCGAACCGTCCCTGGACGCGGCGACGCTGACCGTGGAACCCGGCGAGACCGTGGCCCTGGTCGGACCGAGCGGCGTCGGCAAGTCGACCCTGCTCGACGTGGTGCTCGGCTTCACGGTGCCGGAGGGCGGTTCGGTACGCGTCGGGGGCGCCGCGGCGTCGGGCGCCGGGAGCGCGGAGCTGGCCTCGATCGACCTGGAGGCCTGGCGGGAGCGGATCGCCTGGGTGCCCCAGCGTCCGTACCTCTTCGCGGGAACCGTCGCCGAGAACGTGCGTCTCGCCCGGCCCGACGCCTCCGACGAGGCGGTACGGCAGGCGCTGCGGGACGCGGGGGCCGACGGCTTCGTCGCCGGGTTGCCGCAGGGACTCGCCACGGAACTCGGCGAGGACGGGGCCGGACTGTCCGCGGGCCAGCGCCAGCGCCTTTCGCTCGCGCGGGCCTTCCTGGCGGACCGGCCGCTGCTGCTGCTCGACGAGCCGACGGCGTCGCTGGACGGCGAGACGGAGGCCGGCGTGGTCGACGCGGTCCGCCGGCTCGCGGCCGGACGCACCGTTCTGCTCGTGGTGCACCGCCCGGCGCTCCTCGCGGTCGCGGACCGGGTCGTGCGCCTGTCGCCGTCGGAGGGTCCGGCCGGGCCCGCCCTGCCGGGGGCCACGGCCGTGGGCGCTTCGGAAGGGACGGAACGGGACGGCGGCGGACCGGTCCCTGACGGTGCTGAGCGGTCGACGGGCGTGTCCGTGGGAGCTCCGGAAGAGACGGTGCGGGATGCCGGCGGTGCCGGTTCGGCCGACGGGAGCGGCCGGGACCGAGCGCCGTCCGTACGCCAGGACGGCGCCGGTCGGGACGGCGGGACCGGAGGCGCCGTCGAGGCGGACGGGGATGCCGTACCCGCAACCGGGACCGGGTCCGCCGGGGAAGCGGCGGCTCCGGCCACCGGGGGTTCCGGACGGTCGGTCCTCGGGCGGATCCGCGCGATGGCCGGTGAGCTCCGGGGCAGGATGGGACTCGCCCTGCTCCTCGGCAGCCTCGCCCTCGGCTCCGCCGTCGGCCTCATGGCCGTCTCCGGATGGCTGATCTCCCGTGCCTCCGAGCAGCCGCCCGTCCTCCACCTCATGGTGGCGGTCACCGCCACCCGTGCCTTCGGCATCGGCCGGGCCGTGTTCCGTTACGCCGAACGCCTCGTCTCGCACGACGCCGTGCTCCGCATGCTGGCCGAGCTGCGCGTCTCCGTCTACCGGCGCCTGGAGCGGATCGCCCCGGCGGGGCTGCGCCGCACCCGGCGCGGCGACCTCCTCTCCCGGCTCGTCCAGGACGTCGACGCCCTCCAGGACTACTGGCTGCGCTGGCTGCTGCCGGCCTGCGCGGCCCTGGTGGTGGGCGTCGCCTCCGTCGGGTTCACCACCTGGCTGCTGCCCGAGGCCGGAGCCGTACTCGCGGTGGGTCTGCTGCTCGCCGGTATCGCGGTGCCGCTCGTCAGCGGATCCCTCGCCCGGCGGGCCGAGCGCCGTCTCGCCCCCGCCCGGGGCGTCCTCGCCACCACGGTGGCCGACCTGCTCCGCGGCTGCGGCGAACTGACCGTCGCCGGCGCGCTGCGCGAACGGACCGAGCGGGCCGCCACCGCCGACCGCGCCCTCACCGGCATCGCCTCCCGGCAGGCCGCCGCCACCGCGCTCGGCGCCGGACTCTCCGCCCTGGTGTCCGGTCTGACGGTGGTGGCCGCCGCGTGCGCCGGCGTCCAGGCCGTACGCGACGGGCGGCTCGACGGGGTGGCCCTCGCCGTGGTCGTCCTGACCCCGCTGGCCGCCTTCGAGGCCGTCACCGGACTGCCCCTCGCCGTCCAGTACCGGCAGCGCGTGCGGCACAGCGCCGAGCGGGTCTTCGAGGTGCTCGACGCGCCCGTCCCCGTCCACGAACCACGGACGCCCGCCACTCCCCCGGCGAGCCCGTTCCCGGTGGTCCTCGACGGGATCACCGCCCGGTACGCCGGGCAGGACCGCCCGGCGCTCGACGGCTTCGGCCTCACCCTGGAGCCCGGCCGGCGGATCGCCGTCGTCGGTGCCTCCGGCTCCGGCAAGACCACGCTCGCCCAGGTGCTGCTGAGGTTCCTGGACGCCGAGCACGGCGCGTACCGGCTGGGCGGGGTGCCCGCGCGGGAGCTCGACGGGGACGACGTACGGCGGTTCGTGGGCCTCTGTGCCCAGGACGCCCACCTCTTCGACAGCTCCGTCCGGGAGAACCTGCGGCTCGCCCGGCCCGGCGCCGAGGACGCCGAACTCCGCGAGGCGCTGCGGCGGGCCCGGCTGCTCGACTGGGTGGACGGTCTGCCGAACGGCCTCGACACCCTCGTCGGCGAGCACGGCTCGCAGCTGTCCGGCGGCCAACGCCAGCGCCTCGCGCTCGCCCGCGCCCTCCTCGCCGACTTCCCGGTCCTCGTCCTCGACGAGCCGGCCGAGCACCTGGACCTGGCCACCGCCGACGCCCTCACCGAGGACCTGCTGCGGGCCACGGAGGGCCGCACCACGGTGCTCATCACCCACCGCCTGCACGGCCTCGACGCGGTGGACGAGGTGCTGGTCCTGGACGCCGGCCGGACCGTGCAGCGTGGCCCGTACGCCGCACTCGCCTCCGTGGACGGACCCCTGCGGCGGATGGTGGCCCAGGAGCGGGCGACCGATCTGCTCACGACCGCGGCGGACACGGGAAGGTGACGCGGTAGGGAGCCGGGAGCGGGCGTCCGGGGCCAGGGGGCGCGGGAGGAGCGGCGGCCGACTTTTCTCGCCAAATAGGACTTACTAGGCTCACGCCCATGACCGCCGACGTGCCGGACGTCCCGGACCCGCTGGAGAGCGCCACCCGGGCCACCCGCAGCCTCCAGGGCCTGTCCACGGAACTCACCGCCCGCGTCCCGCAGCTCCTGGAGGCGATGCGCTCGGTCGGCACGGGGCTGGAACTCCACTCCACCCTGGACCGCATCTGCGAGACCGCCGCCGAACTCGCCGACGCGCGCTACGCGGCGATCGGCGTCGTCGACGAGGAGGGCGACGGCCTCCGCGACTTCGTCACCCACGGCGTCGACGAGGCGACGGCCCGCCGCGTCGGCCGCCGCCCCGACGGGCACGCCGGGCTGCTCGGCGCCCTCATCCGGGAACCGCGGACCATCCGGCTCACCGACCTGACCGCCGACCCGCGCGCCACCGGCTTCCCGGCCGGGCACCCGCCGATGCGGACCTTCCTCGGGGTGCCGATCCGGGTCCAGGGCGAGATCTTCGGCAACCTCTACCTGGCCGAGAAGCGCGGTGGCGAACCCTTCAACGACGACGACGCCCACATGGTCCGGGTGCTCGCCACCGAGGCGGGCATCGCGATCGGCAACGCCCGCCTCTACGAGGCGGCCCGGCAGCGCGAACGGTGGATCGACGGCTCGGTCGCCGTCACCACCGCCCTGCTCTCCGGCGGCGACGCGGACGACGCCCTCACCGTCGTCGCCGAGCAGGCCCGCCGCCTCGCCGACGCCGACGCCGGAATCGTCCTGCTCCCGGCCGGGGAGGGCGGCCTGGAGATCGTGGCGGTCTCCGCGCCCCGGCCCACCAAGGCGCTCGGCGTGGTCCTCCCGCCCGAGAGCGCCGTCGTGGAGCAACTCCTGGCAGGGGAGGCCGTCTTCGTGGCCGACGCCTCCACGGACCCGCGCATGGTGAGCGGGCTGACCTCGGTCTACGGGCCCAGCATGATCCTTCCGCTGCAGAGCGGGGGCCGGGTGCTCGGCGCCCTCGCCACGCCCCGGGCGCGCGGCGCCCGTCCCTTCACCGAGACGGAACGGACCCTCGCCACCCAGTTCGCCTCCCAGGCGGCGCTCGCCCTGATGATGGCCGACGCCCAGCGCGACCGGGAGCGGCTGGCCGTCTACGAGGACCGCGACCGCATCGCCCGTGACCTGCACGACCTCGTCATCCAGCGGTTGTTCGCCACCGGGATGATGCTGGAGAGCGCCCAGCGGAAGTCGGTCGTCCCGGCCGTGCGCGAGGGCGTGGGCAAGGCCGTGGACGAGCTGGACGTGACGATCCAGGAGATCCGTACGGCGATCTTCGCGCTCCAGCAGGGCCCGGCCGAGGCCCCCTCGGGCCTGCGGACCCGCGTGCTGCGGGAGATCAACATGGCGGCGGTGCCGCTGGGCTTCAAGCCGGCCCACCGGTTCCTCGGGCCGGTCGACTCGGCGGTCGGCGAGCTCACGGGCAAGAACCTGATCGCCGCGCTGCGCGAGGCGCTCTCCAACGCCTTCCGGCACGCCGGGGCCGGACGGATCGAG
>NZ_JAPSIW010000496.1 GCF_031178505.1 Streptomyces sp.
ATCCGCAACTTCGGTGCGAAGTCGATCGACGAGGTCAAGGCGAAGCTGGCCGGCATGGGCCTGGCCCTCAAGGACAGCCCGCCCGGATTCGACCCGACCGCCGCCGCCGACGCCTTCGGCGCCGACGACGACGCGGACGCCGGGTTCGTCGAGACCGAGCAGTACTGAGCTCGGACCGACGGTCCAGATGTGACTGCCGACCGGTTCCGGCCGGTCGAGCAGTTCCCCCGCGCCCCTGAGGGGCGCGGGTCTCCGACGGGCGACCGCCCGCTCGGATACTGACTCCGGTACCTGACACGGCCGGGGCAGACACCAAGGAGAAACACCATGCCGCGTCCCGCCAAGGGTGCCCGTCTCGGCGGCTCCGCCGCGCACGAGAAGCTGCTCCTCGCCAACCTGGCGAAGTCGCTCTTCGAGCACGGCCGCATCACGACGACCGAGGCCAAGGCCCGCCGCCTGCGTCCGGTCGCCGAGCGCCTGATCACCAAGGCGAAGAAGGGCGACATCCACAACCGTCGCCTGGTGCTGCAGACGATCACCGACAAGGGCATCGTCCACACCCTCTTCACCGAGATCGCGCCGCGCTACGCGGAGCGTCCGGGTGGCTACACCCGCATCACCAAGATCGGCAACCGTCGTGGCGACAACGCCCCGATGGCCGTGATCGAGCTGGTCGAGGGCGAGATCGCCAAGAAGGCCACCGTCGCCGAGGCCGAGGCCGCCACCAAGCGCGCCGTCAAGGAGGCCGACGAGGCCCCCAAGGCCGAGGAGACCAAGGCCGACGACGCCGCCGAGGCGCCGGCCGAGGAGTCGAAGGACGCCTGAGCGTTCTGAGAGCCTTCGCGAGCGGGCCCGTACCCCCTGAGGGGTGCGGGCCCGCTCCCGTGCGTCTGAGAGGATTTACGGCGTGAGTGATGACGTGCAGCCCGGGTTCGTACGGGTACGGCTGGACCTTTCGTACGACGGCCGGGAGTTCTCCGGCTGGGCCAAGCAGGCCCGCGGGCAGCGGACCGTGCAGGGCGAGATCGAGGACGCCCTGCGGACGGTGACCCGGGCCAGGGAGACGTACGAGCTGACCGTCGCCGGCCGGACCGACGCCGGGGTGCACGCCCGCGGGCAGGTCGCCCACGTCGACCTCCCCGTCGAGCTGTGGGAGGAGCACCGGGAGAAGCTGCTGCGGCGGCTCGCCGGACGCCTCTCGCACGATGTGCGGATCTGGTCCGTGGCCGAGGCCCCGGAGGGCTTCAACGCCCGGTTCTCCGCGATCTGGCGCCGCTACGCCTACCGCGTCACCGACAACCCCGGCGGCGTCGACCCGCTGCTGCGCGGGCACGTCCTGTGGCACGACTGGGCGCTCGACATGGACGCCATGAACGAGGCCGCCACCGCCCTCGTCGGCGAGCACGACTTCGCCGCGTACTGCAAGAAGCGCGAGGGCGCCACCACCATCCGCACCCTCCAGGAACTGCGCTGGGAACGGCGCCCCGACGGCATCCTCGAAGCGACCGTGAAGGCCGACGCCTTCTGCCACAACATGGTCCGCTCCCTCGTCGGCGCGCTCCTCTTCGTCGGCGACGGTCACCGGCCGGTGGAATGGCCGGGCAAGGTGCTGGCCGCCGGCGTGCGGGACTCGGCCGTGCACGTCGTCCGGCCGCACGGACTCACCCTCGAAGAGGTCGGCTACCCGGCGGACGACCAGCTCGCCGCCCGGAACAAGGAGGCCCGCAACAAGCGGTCACTCCCCGGGAGCGGCGGCTGCTGCTGAGGCCTGCGCCCGGCCGCGGGCGTAGATCTGGTTGAAGGCGAAGGTGCCCAGGTCGGTGCTGGCCCGGAAGATCGGCTGGTCGGCCGTGGTGACCTTCCTGCCGTTCGTGAAGCCGGCCTGGGTGAAGTACGCGTAGCGGCCCACCGCGTTCGACCGGCGCAGGCAGACCGTGGCGCGGCAGAACTCCTTCACGCCCGCGCCCGCCAGCGGGGCGATGCCGCCCTTGGCCTGCTTGACCTTGAGGGCCGCGGCCTCCGAGGGGAGGACGGCCACGCCGACGGTCACCGCCACGCCGCCCTGGACGTAGGTGGCGCGCAGGACGCGCAGGCAGCCGTTGTCCTTGAGGGCGGCGGCGAGCGCGCCCTGGGCGACCGCCGCGCAGTTCGTCGTGGAGGAGGTCGCGCCCTTGGAGTACGGGCGGCCGTTCATGGTGAGCTTCCTGCCCGGGAAGAGGCCCTCGGCGCTGATCGGCGCCGTGTCCTTCTTCGGGTCGGTGATGTAGTCCTTCGGGTTCGGCGGGGGCGGCGGCGCCACCGAGGAGAAGGTCGGCTCGGGCGTGGCCGAGCCGGTGGGGGGCACGGAGACGGTCGGGACGCCGCCGTTCTTGGCCTCGTCGTTCTTCTTGTTCGTGGTGACGACGGCGGTCGCGACGATCGCGCCGACGGCCAGCGTGGCCAGGATCCCGCCGCCGATCATCAGCCGCCGCCTGCGCCGGCCGCGGGCGGCCGAGGCCTCGGCGAGCGCGCTCCAGTCGGGGGCGTCACCGCCCTGCGCGCCCGGGAAGGGGTTCGGCGGCTGCCGGTGCCCCTGTCCGCCCTGCTGCCCGTAGCCCTGCGCCGGCGGCTGCCCGTACCCCTGCTGACCCGGTTGCGGCGGCTGCTGACCCGGCTGCTGCGGCTCGTGCGGCCACTGCGGTCCCCCAAAGCTCATGCCGCGCATCCTAAACCGGTTGGGGAAGGCGGCGGCGGGCGGCGACAATGCACCTCATGGGACATGTCGAGGCCGCGCATCTTGAGTACTACCTTCCGGACGGGAGGGTGCTGCTCGGGGACGCCTCCTTCCGCGTCGGCGAGGGCGCCGTCGTCGCCCTCGTCGGGGCCAACGGCGCCGGCAAGACGACCCTGCTCCGGATGATCTCCGGGGAGCTGAAGCCGCACGGCGGCACCGTCACCGTCAGCGGCGGGCTCGGCGTGATGCCGCAGTTCGTCGGCTCCGTGCGGGACGAGTCCACCGTCCGTGACCTGCTGGTCTCCGTGGCCGACCCGCGCATCCGGGAGGCCGCGAAGGCCGTGGACGAGGCCGAGCACCTGATCATGACCGTCGACGACGAGGCCGCCCAGATGCGGTACGCGCAGGCGCTCAGCGACTGGGCCGAGGTCCAGGGGTACGAGGCCGAGACCCACTGGGACGTCTGCACCATGGCGGCGCTCGGCGTGCCGTACGAGAAGGCGCAGTTCCGGCAGGTGCGGACGCTCAGCGGCGGTGAGCAGAAGCGGCTGGTCCTGGAGTCGCTGCTGCGCGGCCCCGACGAGGTGCTGCTCCTGGACGAGCCGGACAACTACCTGGACGTCCCCGGCAAGCGGTGGCTGGAGGAGCGGCTGCGGGAGACCCGCAAGACCGTGTTGTTCATCTCGCACGACCGCGAGCTGCTCTCCCGGGCCGCGCAGAAGATCGTCGCCGTCGAGCCCGGCCCGGCCGGTTCGGACGTGTGGGTGCACGGCGGCGGCTTCGACACCTTCCACGAGGCGCGCCGCGAGCGGTTCGCGCGCTTCGAGGAGCTGAAGCGGCGCTGGGAGGAGAAGCACGCCCAGCTGAAGAAGCTGGTCGTCACCCTGCGGCAGGCGGCCGCCGTCAGCCACGAGATGGCCTCCCGGTACGCGGCGGCGCAGACCCGGCTGCGGAAGTTCGAGGAGGCCGGCCCACCGCCGGAGCCGCCGCGCGAGCAGGACATCCGGATGCGGCTGCGCGGCGGCCGGACCGGGGTACGGGCCGTGACCTGCGAGAACCTTGAGCTGACCGGGCTGATGAAGCCGTTCTCGCTGGAGGTCTTCTACGGGGAGCGGGTCGCCGTCCTCGGCTCGAACGGCTCGGGCAAGTCGCATTTCCTGCGGCTGCTCGCGGGCGACCCGACGGTGGCGCACACGGGGACGTGGAAGCTGGGCGCCCGGGTGGTGCCGGGGCACTTCGCGCAGACCCACGCCCACCCGGAGCTGGAGGGCCGCTCCCTGGTCGACATCCTGTGGACGGAGCACGCCAAGGACCGGGGCGGGGCGATGTCCGTGCTGCGCCGGTACGAGCTGGAGCGGCAGGGCGACCAGCCCTTCGACAAGCTCTCCGGCGGGCAGCAGGCCCGGTTCCAGATCCTGCTCCTGGAACTCGCCGGCACCACGGCGCTGCTCCTGGACGAGCCGACGGACAACCTGGACCTGGAGTCGGCCGAGGCGCTCCAGGACGGCCTGGAGGCGTACGAGGGCACGGTCCTCGCGGTCACCCACGACCGCTGGTTCGCGCGCTCCTTCGACCGCTATCTGGTCTTCGGCTCCGACGGGGTCGTCCGGGAGACGAGCGAGCCGGTGTGGGACGAGCGGCGGGTGGAGCGGGCGCGGTGACGGTGCCGGGCGGCGTCCCGCGGCATTTTGACCCGCCGGGGGTGGCGCGGGTACCGTAGCGGTTTGTTATGCGTATCGGCTTCGTCGTTCTCACGCGAAGGGGCCCTACGCAGGTTCCCTGGAGCAGTTACCAGTGGCTCGCATACGGGCGGTGTCCCGGCAGTGTGGGCCCCAGCTGCATGATCGCTTCAGGTGTGTCTGGACTCCATCCACTGAAGAAGCGAAGGCTACGAAGTGCGTACGTACAGCCCCAAGCCTGGCGATGTGACTCGCCAGTGGCACATCATCGACGCGCAGGACGTCGTCCTGGGCCGTCTGGCGACGACGGCTGCGAACCTCCTGCGAGGCAAGCACAAGCCCGTCTACGCGCCGCACATGGACATGGGCGACTTCGTCATCATCATCAACGCTGACAAGGTCCACCTGTCCGGCAACAAGAAGACCCAGAAGATGGCCTACCGCCACTCCGGCTACCCGGGCGGTCTGCGCTCCGTCCGTTACGACGAGCTGCTGGACAAGAACCCCGAGAAGGCCGTCGAGAAGGCCATCAAGGGCATGATCCCCAAGAACTCCCTGGGCCGTCAGATGCTCTCGAAGCTGAAGGTCTACGCGGGTGAGAACCACCCGCACGCTGCGCAGCAGCCGGTCCCGTTCGAGATCACCCAGGTCGCGCAGTAGTTCCGGCCACCCCCTAAGAACGAAAGAAATCTGAGGAGCATCGTGGCCGAGACCACCCCCGAGACCCCCGTCGACGAGTTCGAGGGCGTCGAGGAGTACACCACCGAGACCGAGAACGTCGAGGGTGACTACACCTCCGAGTCCCTCGCGTCCCGCTTCGGCGACCCGCAGCCGGCCGCCGGCCTGGGCCGTCGCAAGAACGCCATCGCCCGCGTCCGGATCGTTCCGGGCACCGGCAAGTGGAAGATCAACGGTCGCACCCTTGAGGACTACTTCCCCAACAAGGTGCACCAGCAGGAAGTCAACGAGCCCTTCAAGGTGCTCGAGCTCGAC
>NZ_JAPSIW010000037.1 GCF_031178505.1 Streptomyces sp.
GGGCGTCCCGGTTACGGGGGGCGTGCGGGAGCGCGTGGAAACGGTGTGCGCGCCACCCTGGTCAGAGGGGTCACCGCCGGGGGAACGGTCCCGGCCGGCGCCGGTTCACCAGCCGCGCTCGCGCCACATGCAGCCCAGTCGGGGCGAGTGGGCCCTCGTCACTGGCTGATACCCGCCTTCCTGGTTCCCGGGCGCCGCCATCCTGGGCGTCCGGGAACCAGGAAGGGACGGGGATGGACTTCGAGTTCACGTGCTGGCGGTGCTGACGGAGTGCGTCGTCTACGGCAAGCCCACCGGCTTCTGGACGGAGCGCTACAACCTCCCCACCGAGTGGGAGTGCTGGAACTGCGGCGCCATCAACATCACGCCGGAGGACTGACCTCCCCACCGCCCACCAGGCCCGGACCGGACACGGTCCGGGCCTTTCTGCTGCCCCGACGCCCCCGAGGAGGGCCCCCATGGACACCACCGCCCCGGCGCCCGCCCCGGCCGCCGTCACCCCCCGGCCCCGGACGGTCCTCGACCTGGACGCCCGCATGGCCGCCGTGGAGGCGGAGATGACCGCCCGTCTGCAACTCGCCGGCCTCGCCCTGGACGTCGACACCGCGCACCCCTCCGCGCCGCTCGACCTGGCCGACGTCATCACCGGCCCCGTGACGCTCCCGGAGCCCGAGGAGGACCCGTACGGCACCCCGGCCGCCGCGACGCTTCAGCGGGCCGCACGCCGCCTCCGGACGGGCGGCTGGTGCCAGGGCCGCACCGTGGACGCGGACGGCGCCCGCTGCCTGTACGGCGCGGTGCACGCCGAGGCCCCGAGCAGCAGCGCCGAGGGCGACGCCCTGGCCGTCCTCCTGGACGCCATCCGCCGGCGCTTCCCCGGCACGGACACGATCCCGGAGGCCAACGACCACCGGCTGACCGGCTGGCAGGCCGCCGTCCGCATCCTCGGCGAGGCCGCCGCCCTGGCCGACGCACGCGGCCTGTGACCCGCGCGGCGGAAACTTCCCCGACCGCGCCCACCGACCCGCCCCACCCCAACCGATCACCCGCCACCAGGAGGAACCGATGACGACCGACGAACACGCCCGCTGGCAGGGCCTGGAGGTCCGCCGCCCCGGCGACGTCCCCGCCGCTACGCCCCTCGCCTGGCAGGTCGAGAAGCACACCGCCCACAACGACCGGCTGATGAACTGCGCGCTGCCCGCTGACTTCGGCCTCGGGGAACAATGGAACAGCCGTTGGCGCTAAGGGATGATCTTGCCCGCGCCTAGCACAGTGATCCACTCGGCTGCTGGGGTTCGGTGAAAGATCGTATGAGCGGTGTGGCGTGGGGCTACCGTCCGCCCGCGTGCCGGTGGAATTTCTGACTGATGAGCAGGCCGCAGCGTATGGACGGTTCGTGGAGGAGCCGACCCGTCCGGAGCTGGAGCGGTTCTGCCCTGAGCATCATCCCCAGGCACGGAATCGCCAGATCACCTCCGCAGGAGGGGCACTCAAGTCAACCCACTTGAGACCACAAGTGGCGGTGACCCGGTGAAGAAGGGGGCGAACGGAACGAGCACCTTGCCCTCTGGGTCGCTGCTGTCGGACGACGGTAGGGCGAGCGAGATCACGAGGTACGAATCCGGCGCCCCCGTCGGGTGGAGGTACCACTCCGTACAGCCCTCGCCCCTGTAGCGTGCCGTCCCGGCGTCAATCTGGTTGTCGAGCACCCTCACCTTCAGGGGTAGAAGCCCCTCCTGGTAAGGGGCGTTGGGGTCCATCGCCGCCAGAAACTGGCCCGTCCCTACGTTCTGGACACTCACGACGTCGACGGTGACCTTCTTTCCCGCCTCCGTCACCTCCCTCTGTCCCGTCACCGCCACGCGCCACATCTGGTTATCAGAGTCACTGAAAGACGCCAGATGCACCGTCACGTCAGGGAATTGAGGCTCCATGCGCTTCCCGTCCTCCCACCGGGTGATCGAGAACTTGGCGTTCTTGTCCAGCTGAGCCACTGCGGTCTCCTCAAGGTCATACGTGCACGACCACGCGTAGCTGCCCACCGCACCGACCGCCCACACACAAGAGCAACAGCACGCCACCCGACAGGACGACCGCACACCAGCGCGCCGGCGCCCACCCACGCACCGGGCCGCGTCACCCACCGTTGACCTAAGACAAGTGATCTTGACCGATTGCCGAGAGATCTTGACGGCCCTGCCCCTGCCGCTCACGGCCGCCGACCGGTTGTGTCGACGGCGTCTGGACGAAGTGGCGTCAAACCGGACAAGGTGAAGCCGTACCGAGGCCGGTACCCGCACCTGCCCTGACCGGTCAAAGTCATCTGGCAAATGGTCAAGATCACTTGTCAGAGGACAGTGAGGCCGCCGCGCTGGGCTGCGATCGTGACGTCCAGCCGTCACAAATCGACGGTCTACCAGCGAGTATGACGCCTCCACGTCACGCTACTGGGGCCCCGACTCCGGCAAGATCATCCTTAGCGCCAACCGCTGTTCCATTGTTCCCCGAGGCCGGACTTCCCGTACGACGTGGAGCGCGGGACCGCCGCTGACGCCCTGGCCGTCATCGCACTGCGGGAGTCCATCCGCCGCGACGTCGAGCACGGGCGCGCCGTCCACGTACGGGAGGCCCTGGAGCTGGGCGCCTCCTGGGAGGACGTCGCGGCCGCGATCGTCATCTAGGGTTGGAGGCCGCTATGCGCAGGTCAGACCGGGTGCCTCGACGTCAGGCACGTTAGGCAAGTGAGACTTCGGGAGCGGTTCGATCGAACCGCTCCCGAGATGGACGTTCAAAGCTCGGCACCGTGTCCAGGAAGTGTTTCGGTCGAAGCGCTTCCTGGACCCCCGTTCAGCGAGGGCGGACCGGTACCCCGCTGGGCTTAGATCGCCGCCACGCGACTGTCCGGGCTGGAAGCCCTGATCTCGCTCAGCTAGCTCACGGTGCCGCCGACGCTCTTGAGGACGAATCCGACTTCGCTGATGAGGGGCTTGAGGGTGGCGCCGGCGGGCTTGAGGACGGGGGTGAGGGTGCCGTCTGCGCCGCGGACGAGGCCCACGACGCTGCCGTTGACGCCTTCGACGATGTGGGCGAAGGGGCCGTCGGGCGCGGCTGCTGCGGTGGTGGTGGTGAGCATGAGGAGTGCTCCGGTCCCGAGGAGGACGGTAGCGATACGGCGCATGGGTGGGCCTTTCATGTGTGGCGGATGAGTCGCTGAGTATGCCCGAGCCGTTGCGTGGAGATGTGCTGTGTCACCCGTACGTGGACTTCGGTTCGCCCGAACCAAAGTCGGGGTGCCGGTGTCGAGGTAACGAACATGCCGTACGTGCCTGAACGACCCGGAGGTATCTGTCGGGCACGGGCCCCGGAAACCACTTGTCTCACATGCCTGAAGCTCATTTCTCACCCGAGATAACGCTGGACGTCGACGTGGACGAGGCGCGCATCCTGCTGCGCACCTGGGCCGCCGGGCAGCGGAACATGTGGCTGCGCCACGAGGAGGAGGGCGTCCACCCGTTCGGCCTGGACGCCGAGCAGCACGCCGCCGTGCTCGCCCTCTGCGAGCGGCGCGACGAGGCGCCGGCCCCGGCCGCGGCTCCCGCCACGGAGCCGGTGAAGGAGTCGACCCGGCGCTACGCCGAGGAGCTGCGCGAGACGCCTGGGAAGGCGTCCGCCGACGGACACACTGGATGGGAGTGCACCGCCGGGGCCTCGCTCATCGCCGACGCCACGACGCCCGGCCCCGGCCGCCTCGGCACCATGCACGCCGCGATCTACACGTGCCCCGAGCACCGGGCCGCCGCCGAGGAGCGGATCACGGGCGCCGGGTACAACGCGGAGACCCGCGACGCCCCTCCGGGACACCGCTGGGACCCCTGGCCGTGCGGCCACCTGACGGCCTACAAGGCCGAGGCCCTGGCCGCCCTCGGCAACACCACGGCGGAGGCGCAGCGATGACCCCCGACCAGTGGGCGACGATCGGCCGCCTGGTCGGCTGGCTCGACACGGCGAACGGCACCAGCGAGCAGGAACGGGCGATGCGCCTGATCAAGCTGACGGAGGAGGCAGGAGAGGTCAGTCAGGCGTACGTCGGCATGGTCGGGCAGAACCCGCGCAAGGGCGTGACGCACACGGCGGCCGACGTCGCCGACGAGCTGTGCGACGTCATCGTGACGGCCGCCGTGGCTCTGCACTCCTTCACCGACGACCCGGCCGGCACCCTCGCCGCCAAGCTGGAGACGATCGCCGTGCGGAGCCTCACCACCGCCCGGACCTGAACGACCCGCACCACCCCGGGCCCCCGGCCGCCCCCTCCGACGAGGGGCGCGGCCGGGGGCCTCTTTCGCGTTTCCGGCCTCGGGGAATTGAGTGCACAGATCACTTCTGGAGTTGGAGGATCGACCACCCTGCGGGCAGGGTGAGCCGCTGGCCGATACGCAGGTAGTCGACCTGGTACGCGCGGTCGCACCCGGGCGTGGAGTAGGTCCACCACACCCCGCTGGTCCGGTTGACGAAGGTGACGTCACCCTTCGCCGGGTCGCTGGACACGCACGTGCCCTGCGCGGGGTCGGTGTACGTCGTCGTCTGTCCGGCCTGCGTCATGTAGAGCGGGCCGGTGGCCGCGTTCGCGGACGTCGTCAGCCCGACGGTGAGAAGGCAGGCGGCGGCCAGTGTTCCGGCCGACGTAAGGATCTTGCGCATGGCTCCCTTTCGTGATCCGGCGCGTGATCGCGCCTGCCGAGGACGGTAGGGCTGCCGGCGTCACTCGAAAGCGGGCGTTCCCCCATGCGGCGGCGGCGCTTTGGTGCACTGCGGAGCGCGCAGGCGGCATGTCGTGCGCACCGCGTACTTGGAAGGCCGCTCCATCGCCGCCCTCGCCACTGATCACTGCCGATGGGCTACCCTCCCGCCCCGCGTCCGAGTTAAACCGAGAACGACCCAAGGAGCACCAGATGACCGACTCCGAGGAGTGGCTGACCTGTGGCCAGGTCGCCGCCCACTTCCAGGTGACCGACCGCACCGTGCGCCGCTGGATCGCCGCCGACCCCACGATGCGCGTGAAGCGGCTGGGCCCGACCGGGCGCAGCATCCGCGTGCACCGCTCCGAGCTCGACCGCGACCGCGCGGCCTCCTCCTGGCCGACCACCAGGCGCCGGCCCTCGCCGCCGCCTCGCACTGACCCGCTGGTTTTGGGCCGGGGTTCCTCCTCCACGCACCGAGGACGCCCATGCCTGCCCTCCAGCAGCTCCCCGCCGCCGGGGCCGTCGTAGACACCTGGCGCGCGCTCCTCACCGGCCCGTGGCGCCGGGAGATGCCTCTCCGGCTCCGGCACTCCCGGTTCCTCGTCGTGCTGTACGTCGCCTCCGGCCTGGCCGACACCAACGGCCGGATACCCGACGCCCCGGACGCCGGGACGCTGACGGCCCGCCTGGCCCGTTCCTGCGGCACCCGCCCGGAGACCGTCGCCCGCATCCTCGCCGCGGCCGCGAAGGCCGGCGCCCTCACCGAGCACGCCCCGGGCCGCTACGCCCTCACCACAACCGCCGTCCCCGACTGGACGGCCGCCCTCGCCCACCTCGACCAGGGATAGACCCATGACGACCACGCCCACGCCCCGCTGCCTCGACCGCCTCCGCTGCTGGCTGTGCGGCATCCCCGGGGAGCTGCCGCCCCTCGGCACGTTCCGCAGCGACGTCCACGTCAGCGGCCACCTGTGCCCGTCCTGCTGGGACCGGCAGCCGCGCGGCCGCGCCACCTGAACCCGCGCCGCCTCCGCCCTGTACGTCGCCCTCGACCTCCCCCGGGCCTGGCACCACACCGGCTACCGCACGAGATGGCTCCAGACGGCCGCCCAGCACCACGGCGTCACGGCCTGGCACGACGTCCCGAGGGACACCCCGGCGCCCGACGAGCCGTTCGGCTGGCTCACCGCCGACGTCCTGGAGGCCGCGGCCGCCGACCTCCAGGCCCGCGAGGAGGAGTTCCAGCGCTCGCTCATCCCGCCGACCACCCGCCGCCCGTAGCCCGACACCACGGCGGCCGCGACGCACGCTCCGCGCGGCCGCCGGCCTCTCCCAGGAAGGACCCGCCCATGCTCGGTCCACCGCCCCCCGTCGGCTCCGACGAGGAGACCCGCCTCCGGTACGTCGCCTCCGCTTGGCTGGAGCGCGCCCGGGTCGTCGCCCTCCTCGTCGCCGCCGGGTCCATCAGCTACCGCAGCGTCGCCCGGACGATGAGCACCACACCCGAGAGAGTCCACCAGTGGGCCAGGATCGGCGCCGCCTCCTGGCAGCAGACAGGGGACGCCCCGGAGGACCTGGTGGACGCCCTCGCATCCCTCCCGCCCCTGGAGCCCGTCCGCCGGCGAACGCCCACCGAACCTGACCGAACCCTGACCAACACCTGACACCCGGGGCCACGTTCTTCCCCCGTTGCCAGGGGCGGCGCTCCGCCGCAGGTCAGGCCCCGATACACCCCGCCCCGGAACGTAGCCCCGAGTGCTCAGCACCCGCCCCCGGCAGCCCCCTGACCAGCAGCGACCCGTACAGGACCGCTACGAACAGGGACACATCGGCAACCCCGGACCCTGGCGTAGCGCTACGCTCCGCCGCTGGTCAGGACCGGTCCCGCCCGATACACCCCGCTCAACCCTGGAAAGGCCACCGATGCCCAGCCGCGTCGTCACCACCCGTGTCCCGCCGCCCCTCCACGACCAGCTCCAGGCCCTCGCCGACCGGCGCGGCCGCAGCCTCGCCGCCACGGCCGCCGAACTCCTCGCCGCCGCCGTCGCGGACGACCCCGGCGCAGCGAAGGCCGCCCAGGACGGCCCCCTGGTCGCGGCCGTCCTCGCCCTCCTCCAGGACGTCACCGACCCGGCCGCCGTGATGCACCGGGAACTCGCCCTCGCCCTGGCCCGGTCCGTCGAGCGGAAGGAGCCCGGGTACCTCGGGGCGGTGGGCTCCCTCCGTAAGGCCGTGGACGCCTGCCAGGCCGCACAGAGGACCGCCGACCTCCCGGAGGGCACGGACCCCCTCACGGCCCTGCTGTTCGCCAACGGCTTCTGACCCGCCGTCCCACAAGACCGGCCGTCCGGCCCGACCTCCTCGCCTCGCCGGACGAGGACGACCAGCGCGACCCGCCGCGCCATCACACCGGCCGCACGCGCCAGGGGTTGAACCGGGTCGCGGAAGGGTTGAACGTCCGGTCCGCCCGGCGGGACAGGACGCCTCCGGGTCGGCGCGCTGCCCGTCCTCCTGGCCGTCGCGCTCGACCGGCAGCGGCCGCCGGCCTCCCCTCGGGCGCAGGTCGGGAGGAGGCCGCCGACGTGTCCGAAGAAGTACATCCGCGTACGTCGTGGCCCCTCACGTCCCGTTGCAACTCACGATAAGTCGACGGCTGGGAGCCGGACAACAACGCCCTGGCGGGTCTCCTGTGACCGGGCAGGCCGTCGGCCTCACTCCGCCCAGTCCTAGGAAGCAGCCGTCACCCTCGCCTCAGTCCTGATGTGGGCGTGACATTCGAAGAGGTCCTGTGACTCACAGTTGCCTGAGAGGGACGGCTTGGGCCATGCGGTGGTAGCCCGCGTCGTTAGGGTGGACGTGGTCGCCACTGTCGTAGGCGGGACGCAGGGTGTTGGGCCGGTTGGGGTTGGCCAGGACGCGGTCGAAATCGGCCAGGGCGTCGTAGCCGCTGCCGGTGCCGGCGGTGCGACGGATCCACTGGTTGAGCTGCGTGCGGATGGCCTCGTTGGTCCCGATGCAGCTGCAGGGCGGAAGGGTGGCGCCGACGGCTTTCAGGCCCCGCTCGTGAGCCCATTTGATCAGGTAGCGGTGGCCGTCGATCAGCCGCTGGGCGGTGATCCTGGGCGCGCCCTGGGCGCACTGAGTGGACTGTCCTTGTTGGCGGATGTCGTTGATGCCTACGAGCACGATCACAGTCCGTGTGCCGGGCTGGAGGACGACGTCCCGCCGGAAGCGTGCCGTGGCCGATTCGCCGCCGCAGGGGGACTTGGTCAGCAGCCGGTTGGAGCTGATGCCGACATTGAGGACAGGGCGCGGGGTCCCGTTGTTGATCAGGCGTTCGGCGAGCTGGTCGGGGTAGCGGTTGTCCGCGTTGCGGGTCGAGCCGAATCCGTCGGTGAGGGAGTCGCCCAGGGCCACGATGCCGTTGCGTGGCTGTGCCTGGGCACCTCGAACGTCGATCCGGGTGAGGTAGTACCAGTTCCGTGCGGTTCGTGTGTACGCTCCGCCGCCGGGGTCGACGCGGTGGTCGCCCTCAGCCCGGTAGCTGGTGGCCATGGCCTGGCTGTGGTAGGTCGCCGGTCCGGTGCGTTGGGCGAAGTACAAGGTGACGGTCAGCTTCTCCTTCGCCGTGGTGCTCATGCGCAGCGGGTCGCTGTCCAGTTCCCTGCCTGCGGGGATCTGCGCCCACTGCCGGCTGGAGAAGGTGAGGTTGCGCTGGGATCCACGTTTGACGGCTGCGCCGGTCGAGGTGCGGGCGATGGTGGCGCCGGTCAGCCGCAGGGGCGTGGTGCCGTACAGGTTGGACAGCCGTACCCGCACCATCGTGCCGCCCACAGTGAGCCGGACGACTTGGCGCACCGACTGGTTGGCGAAGCCCTGGCGCGCCCAGCCGGGAACGTTCGGGTTAAGTGGCTGTTGAGCGGCGGCCCAGCTGCCCCGCCAGAACACCGCAGGAGCAGCGCTGGGACGTTCCGCGGCGATGGAGGGGGCACGGTCGGGCATCGGTGTCGCTGCCGCTGGTGAAAGCGGTCCGACGGCCACGGTGCTTACTGCCGCTGCGCCCGCCAGGAACAACGCCAGGATTCTCGTCGCTCTCAGTCTCATGCGTCACATTCCTTCGATCGAGGTGTGCGGGCTGGGGCGGTGCGAGGCAACTTGATGGACCGCTGCGGAGATTCGCCGCGTCTCACAGCTACGTCAGGGCATCCGGAGGCCGCTGGCGGCGTCGGCTGGCATAGGAAGCCGGTACGAAGGGATGTGCTCCAGGCTTGCGAATGTCGCTGTGAGGTGTCAGAAGGCGGCGTTCTCGCGTGACCACGCGTGCCACTCGTTCCACACGGAGTGGGTCTTCGCGCGGTTCCACTGGTGGTTCTTGGCGCGGGCGTAGCCGTTTCGGCGGTCGACGGTGATGAGGTAGCCCCACAGGTCGGTGCGTGTGGCTCCCTTGTAGGTGAAGGGGAAATTGAAGAAGTGGCCGTGCCAGTGGTTCTGCTTGACGAGCAGCTTGTGCAGGGCGCGGACGGTGTTGTAGTTCCA
Organism: Streptomyces sp.; assembly: GCF_031178505.1. Classification (GTDB taxonomy): domain Bacteria; phylum Actinomycetota; class Actinomycetes; order Streptomycetales; family Streptomycetaceae; genus Streptomyces; species Streptomyces gulbargensis. Next base: position 9,279 of record NZ_JAPSIW010000037.1, read on the forward strand.
CCGGGGCTGGTTGTCGAGGGCGGACATGCTGAAGATGCCGTCGCCGATATCGCCCCAGAACACCACGTGGGTGTGGTTGGGGAACTGGGCGCGGTGTCCGTGCAGGTAGCGTTCGAGGTCGGCCACGCCCATCGTGGTGCGCAGGAAGCGGATCTGCTCGTCCACCGTCTTCTTCGCCTCGTAGCCGACGTTGGTCAGCCACTGGTTGTTCAACCGCCCGAGCCGGCAGATGGCTTCGGGGTGGCTGATCATGTGCTTGTAGAGGAAGGCGAAGCGGCCGGTCTGCGCGCGCATCTGCTGCAGCCACGTGGTGCCGCCGTTGTGGATCCCCTTGAAGTACGGCCCCATGCCCGCGCCGGGGACCATCAGGGTGTGAGCTTTGAGCCAGTTGCCGGTGCGGGCGTTGATGCCCCGGGCGATGTACAGAGCGCGGTTGCGGACCTCGGCGCAGTTGTTCAGGTTCGTCTCCACGGGCATCACGCCCTGCAGTGAGCCGGCGATCCCTTCACGCTTGGCGCGCTGGATGAGGGCGCTCATGTCGGCGATGAACTCGTCCGCCCCCGGATGCCGGTTGTAGGCACCCCAGGAACGGTCGCTGCGCTGCAGCCACTGCCGCTTCCACAGGTAGACCTTCATGCCGCGGCGGTTGAGCTCGCCCAGCACCTTGATGATCTCGTCGTTGCGCTGCTTCTTCGTGGTGCCTCGGGGCAGATCGCCCATGTTCGCGACACGCAGCACCACCGTCTTGAAGTCGTTGTTGAACAGCGACGCGACCGCGGTGCGGTAGGACAGGCCCTGGGTGTCGAACCGGACGCCGAACGTGTCGAAGTTGTCACCCGGCTGCGCCGGGCGGCGTACGGTGCGCCACTTGATACCGCGGATGCTGTCGGGGTTCTGCGACACCGGCGCGGCCAGGGGCGCGGCCCCGGCAACCTCGACGCCCAGCGTGCCGCCGGCCACCGCCGCACCGGCCACGGAGATTCCGATTCCCAGAAAACGACGCCTTGACGTTGCCATAACGGCCCCCTTGAACAGTCCGGTCGTGCAACCGGTGTACCGGCGGCTATACAACGGCGGTGTGCCTTTGCCCGCAGGATCACCCGTATGGCTGTACCGCTTCGCCACGGCAATCTCGCACTGCGCAGACGTCACGCAGCAGCGCTCAGCCACTGCCAAACGCGCGCCCCGCACGCTCGAAACGCAACGACGCGCTGCCCGCTGTTCGGGGACGGCCCGCTCCCGGACGGCGCATCAGCCTTACGGTCAGGCAGGTGCCACAACGCGGCGCCAGATGATCACGAGGAGTTATCGCATGCGCAGGGTTCCCACCTCGGTGGGAGCACTGGCCGTCGCCCGCCTGCTCACCGCCGGGCTGACCACGTCGGCCAGCGCGGCAACCGGATAGCTGTACGCCACGCAGGGCGGCCAGGCGACGGTCTACTACAACCCACCCGCTCGGGGCTGCATCAAGGGCGATCCCACCCAGGGCGACGTCACCTTCACCAATAGGACGGACATCCCCGCCTCTTTGACCGACGCCTCGTGCATGCGCCTCATCGAGGGTCCGGGAGATCCCTACCTGCGCAGGGGCCAGGCCCGCACCTTGCCCGCCGACGCCTCGGTGAGGCTGCCCAACTGACGGCGTATCACGACACCATGATCCACTAGCCGCCAGCAGCGACCTCTTGAAGACGCTGCCTAGCACACCGCTCCCAGTGCAGAGGGCCCGCCGACCTGCCGGTCGTGCGGGCCTTTCACTATCCCAGTAGTGGCTGCGGCCGTCCTTGCTGGAGTCACCGACCGAGGGGCCGAAGAGAAGGGCGCGACGGCCGCAGGGTGCGGCCTGACGTCGAGCTTGCGGAGCACAGGCCAGGGTCGACGCGGGAGAGGCTACGGGCTCCGCCTGGTCCTTAAGGACACACAGCGTGCGGGTGCGGTTACCAGCCTCGTGCTCGCCACTCGGCGAGGTTGGGGCGCTCCGTGCCGAGAGTGGTGTCCTTGCCGTGGCCCGGGTATACCCACGTCTCATCGGGCAGGACGTCGAACAGCTTGGCCTCTAGGCCGTTCATCAGGCGGTCGAACTCGTCTGGCTGTGTTGTCCGTCCAGGACCGCCCGGGAAGAGGCAGTCGCCGGTGAAGACGTGGGGGTGGCCGTGCGGGTCGTCGTAGATCAGGACGATCGAACCCGGCGTGTGTCCGACGACCCGGCGGGCGGTGAGCTCGACCCGGCCGACCCGGATCGTGTCGCCGTCCTCCACGGGCACGTCGGTCGTGACGGGGATGCCCTCCGCGTCGTACGCCCCCGCGTACGTCCGGGCGCCGGTCGCGGCCACCACCTCGGCCAGGGCCTGCCAGTGGTCGCCGTGCCGGTGGGTGGTGACGACACCGGCGACGCCGTCGTCGCCGATCAGGGTGAGGAGGGTGTGGGGCTCGTTCGCCGCGTCGATCAGCAGCTGCTCACCGGTCGCCCGGCAGCGCAGCAGGTACGCGTTGTTGTCCATCGGGCCGACCGCGACCTTGGAGATCATCAGCTCCGACAGCTCGTGCACGTCGGCGGGCCCGCCGACCTTCACCGCTCCGCTGTACGTCATGGGCTCAGCGTAATCCGGCCCCGCGCGTCATGAGGTGCGGGCCGGCACCGCCGCGGGCGGTGCCGGAACCCGGCCGCCCTGCCTACAGCGGCGGCAGCGAGGGCAGGGCGCCGCCCTCGGTCTTCAGGGCCGAGCCGTCGCGGCGTCCGGCGAGCCAGCCGAGCAGGTCGGCGGCCGGGCCGGACACCGTGACGGCCTCCTCGTCCCCGCCCCGGCTCCGGCCGGTCGTCCAGGTGCGGCCGTCGTCGGCGCGCAGGACGGCCGGAGGCACGCTCTCCAGGCCGGCGAAGCGGTCGGCGAGGAAGGCGATCTCCCGGTCCGTGAACTCCTCGGGAAGGTCCTCCAGCTCGTAACCGGCGCCCAGGTCGACGTGGTGCAGGGCCACCTCCACCCAGCGGCGGAAGGGCAGCCGCGAGGCGCTGTCGGTCACCCCGTTGCGCAGCTCGACCGTACGGCTCCAGTCGGCGGGCTCGGCCGCCACGGCCTGGAAGCGGTCGGCGGTCCCGCGCAGGTCGGCGAGCTGCGCGTCGAGGGGCCGCCCGGCGTCCCGCTCGATGTCGGCGTCGCGCGCCTCGGCGCTCGCGTACATGGGCAGCCCCCGGAGGACGTTCACCAGGGCGTCGGCGTTCCGGGAGAGGTGGGCGAGGACGTGGCCGCGGCTCCAGCCGGGAAGCCGTGACGGCTCGGCGACGGCCGCGTTGTCCCAGGAGGCGGCGTCGTTCAGCAGCCGCTCGGTCGCCTCGCGCACGGAGGCCAGGTCACGCTCATGATCGATCATGGCGCCGACCCTAGCGCCGACCACTCGTTCGGGTGAAGCGCTCGCCGGCCGTCCGGAAATCGAATGTGCGTGCTATAAGCTCGCTGGAAGCATCAGGCATCCTTGGTTGTTGGGTGTTCAGGCACATCCGCTCTCTCAAGAAAGGTGCGGACCGGCGTGGCCGACCGTCTCATCGTCCGTGGCGCGCGCGAGCACAACCTCAAGAACGTCTCGCTCGACCTCCCGCGCGACTCCCTCATCGTCTTCACCGGACTCTCGGGGTCGGGCAAGTCCTCCCTCGCCTTCGACACGATCTTCGCCGAGGGACAGCGTCGTTACGTCGAGTCCCTCTCCTCGTACGCACGGCAGTTCCTCGGCCAGATGGACAAGCCGGACGTGGACTTCATCGAGGGTCTCTCGCCCGCCGTCTCCATCGACCAGAAGTCGACCTCGCGCAACCCGCGCTCCACGGTCGGCACCATCACCGAGGTCTACGACTACCTCCGGCTGCTTTTCGCGCGCATCGGCAAGCCGCACTGTCCCGAGTGCCGCCGCCCGATCTCGCGCCAGTCGCCGCAGGCCATCGTGGACAGGGTCCTGGAGCTGCCCGAGGGCAGCCGCTTCCAGGTGCTCTCGCCGCTCGTCCGCGAGCGCAAGGGCGAGTTCGTGGACCTCTTCGCCGACCTCCAGACCAAGGGCTACAGCCGGGCCCGGGTCGACGGGGTGACCGTGCAGCTCAGCGAGCCGCCGGTGCTGAAGAAGCAGGAGAAGCACACGATCGAGGTGGTCGTCGACCGCCTCACCGTGAAGGACGGCGCCAAGCGCCGGCTCACCGACTCCGTGGAGACCGCCCTCGGCCTCTCCGGCGGCATGGTCGTGCTCGACTTCGTCGACCTCCCCGAGGACGACCCCGAGCGCGAGCGGATGTACTCGGAGCACCTCTACTGCCCGTACGACGACCTCTCCTTCGAGGAGCTGGAGCCGCGCTCCTTCTCCTTCAACTCGCCCTTCGGCGCGTGCCCCGACTGCACCGGCATCGGCACCCGCATGGAGGTCGACCCGGAGCTGATCGTCCCCGACGAGGAGAAGTCCCTCGACGAGGGCGCCATCCACCCCTGGTCGCACGGCCACACCAAGGAGTACTTCGGCCGGCTCATCGGCGGTCTCGCCCAGGCGCTCGGCTTCCGCACGGACATCCCGTACGCGGGGCTGCCGCAGCGGGCCAAGAAGGCCCTGATGTACGGCCACAAGACGCAGGTCGAGGTCCGCTACCGCAACCGGTACGGCCGCGAGCGGGCGTACACCACCCCCGCCTTCGAGGGCGCCGTCTCGTTCGTCAAGCGGCGCCACAGCGAGGCCGAGAGCGACTCCAGCCGCGAGCGGTTCGAGGGCTACATGCGCGAGGTGCCCTGCCCCACCTGTGAGGGCACCCGCCTCAAGCCGATCGTCCTCGCGGTCACCGTCATGGACAAGTCCATCGCCGAGGTCTCCGCGATGTCCATCAGCGACTGCGCCGAGTTCCTCTCCCGCCTCACGCTGAGCGCGCGCGACAAGAAGATCGCCGAGCGCGTCCTCAAGGAGGTCAACGAGCGGCTCCGCTTCCTGGTGGACGTCGGCCTCGACTACCTCTCGCTCAACCGCGCCGCGGGCACGCTCTCCGGTGGCGAGGCCCAGCGCATCCGGCTCGCCACCCAGATCGGTTCCGGCCTGGTCGGCGTGCTGTACGTGCTGGACGAGCCGTCCATCGGTCTGCACCAGCGGGACAACCACCGGCTCATCGAGACCCTCGTCCGGCTGCGGGACATGGGCAACACGCTCATCGTGGTCGAGCACGACGAGGACACGATCAAGGTCGCCGACTGGGTCGTGGACATCGGCCCGGGCGCCGGTGAGCACGGCGGCAAGGTCGTCCACTCCGGTCCTCTGAAGGAGCTCCTCGCCAACGAGGAGTCGATGACCGGGCAGTACCTGTCCGGCCGCAGGGCGATCGCCACCCCGGAGACCCGCCGTCCCGTCGACCCCGGCCGCGCGCTCACCGTGCACGGCGCCCGGGAGAACAACCTGCGGGACATCGACGTCTCCTTCCCGCTCGGCGTCCTCACCGCCGTCACCGGTGTTTCCGGCTCCGGCAAGTCGACCCTGGTCAACGACATCCTCTACACCCACCTGGCCCGTGAGCTGAACGGCGCCAAGTCGGTACCCGGACGCCACACCCGGGTGGACGGCGACGACCTGGTCGACAAGGTGGTGCACGTCGACCAGTCCCCGATCGGCCGCACTCCCCGGTCGAACCCGGCCACCTACACCGGTGTCTTCGACCACGTCCGCAAGCTGTTCGCGGAGACGATGGAGGCCAAGGTCCGCGGCTACCTGCCCGGCCGGTTCTCCTTCAACGTCAAGGGCGGCCGCTGCGAGAACTGCTCCGGCGACGGCACGATCAAGATCGAGATGAACTTCCTGCCGGACGTCTACGTCCCGTGCGAGGTCTGCCACGGCGCCCGGTACAACCGGGAGACCCTGGAGGTCCACTACAAGGGCAAGTCCATCGCCGAGGTCCTGGACATGCCGATCGAGGAAGCCCTCGACTTCTTCGAGGCCGTCCCGACGATCGCCCGCCACCTGCGCACGCTCAACGAGGTCGGTCTCGGGTACGTGCGGCTCGGGCAGTCGGCGCCGACGCTCTCCGGCGGTGAGGCGCAGCGCGTGAAGCTCGCCTCCGAGCTCCAGAAGCGTTCGACCGGCCGCACGGTCTACGTCCTGGACGAGCCGACCACCGGTCTGCACTTCGAGGACATCTCGAAGCTGATCAAGGTGCTGTCCGGCCTGGTCGACAAGGGCAACTCGGTGATCGTCATCGAGCACAACCTCGATGTCATCAAGACCGCCGACTGGGTCATCGACATGGGCCCCGAGGGGGGCAGCGGCGGCGGCGTGGTCGTCGCCGAGGGCACCCCCGAGGACGTCGCCTCCGTGCCCGCGAGCCACACGGGCAAGTTCCTCCGCGAGATCCTCGGCCCGGACCGGATCAGCGACGCCACCGGGGCCGTCCCGGCGGCGCGCGGAGCGAAGAAGACCGCGGCGAAGAAGGCCCCCGCCAAGAAGTCGGCGGCCCCGGCGAAGAAGACCGCCGCGAAGTCGGCGGCCACCGCCAGGAAGACGGCGAAGGCCACGACGGGCAGGGCCGCCAAGGCCTGACCCCACCCGCCGGACCACCACGGCCGCGGACCCCGGACCGACCCGGGGGCCGCGGCCGTGGTGCACCCGGGCCGGCCCGCCGGGGGAGCGGACCGCCGCCCCCTCAGCCCCGCAGCTCGTGCGCGTACGGCGGTTCCGCGCCGGGGCGGGCGCAGGTGACGGCCGCCGCCCTCGCCGCGAACGTCAGCAGGTCCCGCCACTCCTCCGCCGAAAGGGCTTCCGGCCTCCGGTCGCCCAGACCGTGCAGCAGGGCCGCGTTCACCGTGTCCCCGGCGCCGATCGTGTCCGCGATCCGCACCGGCACCCCCGGCACCGACACCTCGAACCCCTCCGTGACCACCGTCAGGCCGGCGGCGCCCCGCGTCACGACCACCGCGGCCGGCCCGCGCGCCCGCCACGCGGCGGGGGAGCCGCCCAGCCAGGCCGCGTCCTCCTCGGAGAGCTTCAGGAGCGAGACGTACGGCAGCCAGCCCGCGAAACGGTGCCGGTACGCCTCCGGGTCCGGGATCAGGCCGGGCCGCACGTTCGGGTCCAGCAGCGTCAGTACGCCCCGCCCGGCCTCGCGCCGCAGCAGCGCCTCGTACGCGCTCGCTCCCGGCTCCAGGACCAGGGAGCAGGTGCCGAGGCACAGCGCCCGCGCCTCCGCCGGGAGCGGCCCGGGCAGCTCGAACAGCCGGTCCGCCGTCCCCTCCACGTAGAAGCCGTACCGGGCCGAGCCGTCCGGCCCCACCGTCGCCACCGCGAGCGAGGTCGGCTCCGGCCCCCGCCGCACCAGCCCCGTCGCCACCCCGGCCGCCGCGAGGCCTCCCATCAGGAGCTCGCCGAAGGCGTCCGTCGACACCCGGGAGCAGAAGGCCACGGGGGCGCCCAGCCGCCCCAGGGCGACGGCCGTGTTGTACGGCCCGCCGCCCGGGCGGGGGAGCAGCGGGGACAGCGCGGACACGGGCCCGGCCGCCTTGTCGGGGACCAGGTCGATCAGGGACTCACCGGCGACGACGATCACGCACCGGAACGTAACCCATGTCCGGCCGCCACGACAGGCCCGCCCGAAAGCACACGAATCCGCGCCGGTATCGTCGGAGCCGACACCTCCGTACCGCCAGCCCCGTGGAGCGCTCATGTCCGGCCAGTCCACCCGCCGCACCGTCCTGAAAGGTGCCGCGCTCGCCGGTGCCGCCGGGCTGGGAGTCGCCGCCTGCTCCACCGAGTCCAAGCTCGGCCACGCCACCGTCCCGACCCCGACCGCCCCGGTCGACCTCGGCGCCCCGGACGCCGTGCCCGTCGGAGGCGCCAAGCTCTACCGCGAGCAGCGGCTCCTGGTGAGCTGCCCGGCCAAGGGCCGGTACAAGGCGTTCAGCGCCCAGTGCACCCACGCCGGCTGCGTCCTGGACAAGATCCAGGACAACGAGGGCAACTGCCCCTGCCACGGCAGCCGCTTCGACGTCACGACCGGCAAGGCGCTCAAGGGCCCCGCCACCGTCCCGCTCCCCGAGGTCCCGGTCCGCGTCGAGAACGGCAAGCTGATCGCCGGCCCCGAGGCCTGACCCCGGCCCGACCGGCCCCCGGCCGCCGGTCCGCTGCCCGACCGGCCCCCGGCCCCCCGTCGCACGTCCGTCCCCGGACCACCCGCCGCACGTCCGAGCACCGCGCATCGCCGCCCGGCCCCCCACCCCGCGCCGCGCGGCCCGTCCCGGTGTCACGCCCAGTCCCAGTCGATCCCCAGGAGCCCGGGACGCACGCCCTGCTCCGCGAGGTGCACCGTGCGGTGGGGTCCGTGCAGGGTCAGCTCGGCCCGGCCGCCCCGCGGCGCCCCCGCCGACGCCTGCGCGAACCGGCGGCACCGCACCGGCAGCGCGGCCTCGTCGAACCGCACCTGGAGCACGTACTGCCCCGCCGCGAAGGTGAACCCGCGGACGTACTCCCCGCTCGGCCCCGCCGTACCGTCGTCGAAGCCGTACGCGAACAGATGCGTGTCACCGGCCCGCAGCCGCGCGTCGAACAGCAGCTCCGCCACCAGCACACCCGTCTCCGCGTGCCACCGCACCCGCCCCGCGCGGCAGTTCTCCACCGCCCGCACCACCACCCGCGACGGATCGCAGCCCGGGTCGCCGTGGTGCACGGCCACGTACCGGTCCACCCCGTCCCGGTGCGCCCGCACCACCTGCTGGGTGTCCCGCCCGAGCAGCTGCCGCGCCGCCCCGATCCGTACCCGGTCGATCTGCCCCACCGTGTGCAGCCCGCCGTCCGCAGGCGACTCCAGCTCGGCCAGCAGCCGCTCGACCGTGCCGGAGGCCTCCACCAGCGAGCGGTACGAGCGGGCCGCCGGCCGTTCCACCTCGGCGCGGCCGCCGGCGTCCGCCGACAGCAGCCGCAGCAGCGAGTTGCCCGGCAGCTGGAGCACCTCCTCCAGGGCCGCGACCGCCTTCAGGGACTCGGGCCGCCGCGGCCGCCGGGCCCCCTGCTGCCAGTAACTCAGCGAGGTCACGCCGACCTTGACGCCCCGGTGGGCCAGATGGTGCTGGACCCGCTGGAGCGGCAGACCGCGTACGGCCAGTGCGGTGCGCAGGGCCAGATGGAAGGGGCCGGTGTGCAGCAGCTGCACCAGATCGGCCTCGGTGTGGCTCACGAGGGCTCCTCCGTGAACGTTCACTCCTGAGGGCGGCCCACCGCGCCGGGGGCGGCGGGTGGGCAGGTGGGGCGCGGCGCCCGTTCACAGGCGGGTCACACCGTTCACAGCCCGTTGTCATCCCGCATTGAAGCGTGTTGACCGGATCCGGACAACGCCCGATGCTCCTCACCAGCGTCCGGACGCGCTCCTCCACACCCCCCACTCCATCCCCACCCCCCACCCCGGGAGGAACGCGATGCGCAGAAGAAGGCTGTCCCTCGTGGCGCCGGCCGCCGCCGCTGCGGCACTCTTCCTCGTCCCCACCGCCACCCCGGCGACCGCCGCCCCCCAGGCCGCGGTCGCCTCGGCCCCCGCCCACGTCACCGCCGCCGCCCCGGGCGGTGAGGACGTCTCCGCCTTCGCCGCCAAGCGGCTGAACATCACCATGCAGGCCCAGCAGAAGACCAACTGGTGCTGGGCCGCCGGGGGCAACACCATCGCCGCCTGGTTCGGCCGCTCGTACAGCCAGAACCAGTTCTGCAACGCCGCCTTCAACCGGCAGCAGGGCTACGACTGCCCCAACTGGCAGGCCACCCTCGGCAACGTCCAGACCGGACTGCGCTGGGCCGGCATCAACCCCGGCTCGTACGTCGACGGCTGGCTGCGCTACTCGACCGTGCAGACCGAGATCAACGCGGGCCGGCCCGTCGAGACCCGCATCCAGTGGGCGAGCGGCGGCGGACACATGCACGTCGTGTACGGCTACGACGACACCGACAGCTGGGTGTACTGGGGCGACCCCTGGCCCTCCAGCGACCGCTACAACTGGGCCTCCCACGCCTGGTACGTGAACAACAACTCCTTCTCCTGGACCCACTCGCTCTACCGGATAGGGGCGTGAGGACGATGAAGAGAACGACGCGAACGACGACGGCCGCGCTCACCGTCCGGGCCGGGGCCGCGGGCCTCGTGGCCGCCGCCGCGCTGGTCGCCCTGGGCGCGCCGCCCGCATCCGCCGGCGCTCCGCCGTCCGCCCCGACGCCCGAGGCGGCCGCCGCCGCGCCCGCCACCCTCGGCACCCTCGCCCGGTTCTTCGCCCGCGACGCGGCCCCGGCGGCCGCCGCGTCCGCGGCCGCCGCCGCGGCGCCCCGGATCGACGGCGCCTCCGTCCCGGTGCGGATCCTCTCCCCGGACTTCGTCGCCGGACGGCCCGGGGCGCCGGTGGCGCGGGAGGAGTACCGGGCGAGCCGCGCCGTCGCCGCCGACGGCCGGAAAGCCGCCCTGTGGACGGTCCGCGGCGCGGACGGCTGGCAGGTGGTGAACATCGCCACCGGCGACGACGAGGTCCGGTACGCCGGGCGCGGCGGGCGCCTGCTCCCCGGCGGCCTCGTCTTCCGCGAGCCGCAGATCGACGCCTGGTACGTCCAGAAGGGCACGAAGGTGCTCCCGCTGGACGAGGACGCGACCCGGGCCGTCGGCAGCGCCGGGACCAGCCTCGCCGCCTACCGGGACCGGGTGGTGCGCGCGTACGGCGACAAGCTCCCCGGCTCGGCCTACGCGAGGAAGGGCGCGGCCGGCGGATACGCGGCCGGCACGGGCCCGGCGGCGGACGCCCCGGCCACGGCCGCGGAGCACGCCGGGTCCGGTGGCGTCCCCGTCACCGCCGTCACCGCCGCCTCCGCGGCGGCCGGGGCGGGAGCGGTCCTCGCGCCCGCTCAGCCCTCCGCGCGGGGCCCGGGGCCCCCACCCCCGGGCCCGGGCCGGGCCCCCGGCCCCCGCCGGGGGCGCTCCCGGCGGAGGCCGGGCTGTCGGTGGCCGCCAGTAGGGTGGGGAG
>NZ_JAPSIW010000497.1 GCF_031178505.1 Streptomyces sp.
CCGATCGCGACCGCCACCGGGCTTCCCCGCCCCCACCGGACCCCGTCGCCGGCGCCGCGCCCCGACCGCCTCACCGGGCTCCGGGATCCGCGACCCGCCCCCCGGCCATGGCCCCACCCCCGCCCCGACCTGGCCGCCGAGCCCGGGACCGCACCCCGACCCGCCGGCCGGGCCCGGGACCCGCGCCCGGCCCCGTACCGCCGTCAGCCGTCCCCGCCCTGGGCCGGCTCGCCGTTCGAGGTGCGTCCCCCGCGCGGGGCGCGGCGGACCGCCTCGCCGCCGAGGAGGGTGAGCCGCGCGACGGCCCGGACCCAGGGCGGGCCACCCCTGGCGGCCCACACCACGCACACGCACCCGGCCACGACGAGCGCGAGCACACCGATCAAGACGAGCAGGATCATGCCCGTCCCCCCTTCGTCGACAACGGTCGGCCCATCCTCCCACCCCTCCCGGAGCCCGAATCCGCCCTGCCCCTGCCCGGATCCGGGCAAAATTGTTGGCTCGGCGGACCGCGCCTCCCTAGTCTCCTGATCATGACAAGCCCCGCCGTCGATCCGGCCCCCGAGACGTCCCCGCCCCCCACCGCGCCCACCGCCCCCGGCGCGGGCCCCACCCGCCGGCGGATCACCGGCGCCGTGTGGCTCGCGCTCGGCATCGTGTACGTCGTCTGGGGTTCGACCTACCTCGGCATCCGGATCGTCGTGGAGACCATCCCGCCCTTCCTCTCCAGCGGTGCCCGCTTCATCGCCGCCGGGCTGATCCTCACCGCGATCGTCGCCTGGCGACGCGGCACCTCCGCCCTCAAGGTCGACCGCCGGCGGCTCGGCTCGGCCGTCCTCGTCGGGCTTCTGCTCATCCCCGGCGGCAACGGCCTCGTCGTCCTCGCCGAGACCTCCCTCTCCTCCGGCCTCGCCGCCCTGCTCATCGCCGTCGTCCCCGTCTGGGTCGTCCTCCTGCGGGCCCTCCTCGGGGAGCGCCCCGGCCTCGGGGCCTTCGGCGGCGTCCTGCTCGGCCTCGCGGGCCTCGGCGTCCTCACCCTTCCCGGACTGAGCGGCACGGTGAAGCTGGGCGGCATCCTCCTCGTCGTCACCGCGGCCCTGCTCTGGTCGCTGGGCTCGGTGGCCTCCTCCCGGCTCCCGATGCCGGCCGACCCCTTCACGGCGAGCGCGTACGAGATGATCGCCGGCGGCCTCGCGGGCCTCGGCATCGGCCTGCTGCGCGGCGAGCACCACGGCCTCGACCTCGGCGCGATCTCGGGCCGCTCGTGGGCGGGCCTCGCCTATCTGCTGCTCGTCGGCTCCCTCGTGGGCTTCACCGCCTACGTCTGGCTGCTTCAGGCCGCCCCGCTCTCGCTCGTCGCCACGTACGCCTACGTGAACCCGGTCGTCGCCGTGTTCCTCGGCGCTCTCGTCCTGAACGAGGCCCTGACCTGGCCGATCGTCCTCGGCGGCGCGATCGTCGTCGCCGGTGTCTGTCTCATCGTCTCGACCGAGCGGCGCACGTGATCCACCCCCCTGATCCGTCGGGCGTTCGAACGACCGAGTGGGCCAGGGGTGGGGAGCCGCATGCCGAAACGCACGACCGGGGGCACGTGGCGGGAACGGGGAGGACGGGCGGCCGCCGTGCTGGTCCTCGTCGGCGTCCCGACGGCCCTTGTCGGAGGAGTCGCCTCGTGCGTCGCCTCGGACATGGGGCACCTGCCGGGTGACGCGATGGAGCGGGTCCGGGAGACGCCGTACGACAAGACCGCCGCCGCGTACGGCCACCGGGCCTGGGCCGTCGGCGACACGGTGGTCCGCAGCCGCTTCGACGCCGTCACCGCCTTCGACGCCCGGACCGGCGAGCGCCGCTGGGAGCACGCCGTGCCGGGCCGTGCCGAGATCTGCGCCACCTCCGACGCGGCCGACTCCGTCGCCCTCGTCGGCCCCATGGAGCCGCTGGAGGCCCAGGAGGCCGCCGGGGCGGGGGACGGCGAGGGATGCTCGACCGTCGCCGCGATCGATCTGCGCAACGGCCGGGAGCTGTGGCGCACCGGCCGCCTGCCGGGAGGCGGTGACCCGAAGGACGGCGACGACGTCCTCGCCACCGGCGCCGGCCTCGCCGTGGTCCGCGACGAGGGCGGGCAGGGGGAACGAGGAACCGGACCGGCGCACGCGGCCCCTCCTGCCCGGCGACCGGGCGGTGCGGGCCTTCGACCTGCGGACCGGCGCCCCGCGCTGGAAGGCCGCCGTGCCGGAGGGCTGCCTCCCCGGCGGTCTCGCCGTCTCCCCGAAGCAGGTCCTGGTGCCGCTGGCCTGCGCCACCCAGGCCGGGCCCGCCGCCTTCGACCCGGCCGGCGGCACGGCGCGGTGGACCGTTCCGCTCGGCGCCCGCCGCCCCGTCGGCCGGGAGCGCGTGGCAGGAGACGGCGGCTCTGCACGCGGGAGGGGGCCGCGCGACGGTCTTCACCCACTCCCGGAAGTATCCCGACGAGTGCTCCGTCCACGACTCCGTTACGGGTGAGGCCACGACTTCCCCACCCTTCGGCCAAAGCGGACAGATGAAGCCGCCCACCACTCCACCACGGACAAGCGGCCCGTCGCCCGCTTCGCCCTAACGTGGCACGAGAGCGCGAGAACACCCCCTCGCACCACCCCCGAAACGGAAAGGGCCGGTACGCAATGACGACCACCCACGCCTTCTGGCTCGCCGGCCGCGAGGCCACCGGCGACGCCACCTTCGACGTCACGAACTCGTACGACGGACGTCTGGTCGGCAAGGTCAGCGTGCCCACCGAGGCCCAGGTCGAGGAGGCCGTCGCCGCCGCGCACGCCGTCGTCGACGAGTTCGCCGCGACCCCGGCGCACGTCCGCGCCGCCGCCCTCGACCACGTGTCGAAGCGGCTCGCCGAGCGCACCGAGGAGATCGCCCAGCTGATCTCCGCCGAGAACGGCAAGCCCATCAAGTGGGCCCGCGGTGAGGTCGGCCGCGCCGTCTCCGTCTTCCGTTTCGCCGCCGAGGAGGCCCGCCGGTTCAACGGCGGCGAGGCCCAGCGCCTGGACACCGAGGCCGGCGGCGTCGGCCGCCTCGCGCTCACCCGCCGTATCCCCAAGGGCGTCGTCCTCGGCATCGCGCCGTTCAACTTCCCGCTGAACCTCAGCGCCCACAAGGTCGCCCCGGCCATCGCCGTCGGCGCCCCCATCATCCTCAAGCCGGCCCCGTCGACCCCGATCTCCTCCCTGATCCTGGGCGAGATCCTGGCCGAGACGGACCTGCCGGCCGGTTCCTGGTCGATCCTGACCGTGCCGAACGACCGCATGCCCGCCCTGGTCCAGGACGAGCGCCTCCCGGTCATCTCCTTCACCGGCTCGGACACGGTCGGCTACGCCATCCAGCAGTCCGTGCCGCACAAGCACTGCACCCTGGAGCTCGGCGGCAACGCCGCGGCCGTCGTCCTGTCCGACTGGTCCTCCGAGGAGGACCTGGACTGGGCGGCGACCCGCATCGCCACCTTCTCCAACTACCAGGGCGGCCAGTCCTGCATCTCCGTGCAGCGCGTGATCGCGGACGCCTCCGTCCACGACCGCCTCCTGCCGAAGATCGTCGCCGCCGTCGAGGCCCAGGTCACCGGCGACCCGGCGGACGACGCCACCGACGTCGGCCCGCTCGTCGACGAGAACGCCGCCAAGCGCGTCGAGGCCTGGGTGGACGAGGCCGTCGCGGCCGGCGCCAAGCTGCTCGCGGGCGGCAAGCGCGAGGGCGCCACCTACGCCCCGACCGTCCTCACCGACCTCCCGGCCGGCGTCACCCTGGCCCGCGCCGAGGTCTTCGGCCCGGTCCTGACCGTCGCCAAGGTGGACGGCGAGGCCGAGGCCTTCGCCGCCGTCAACGACTCCGACTTCGGCCTCCAGGCCGGCGTCTTCACCCACGACCTGCAGGCCGCCTTCCGCGCCCACCGCGCCCTGGAGGTCGGCGGCGTGATCATCGGCGACGTCCCGTCCTACCGCGCCGACCAGATGCCGTACGGCGGCGCCAAGCGCTCCGGCGTCGGCCGCGAGGGCGTCAAGTACGCCATGGACGACTACACCTACGAGCGCGTCCTCGTCCTCACGGGCCTCGCCCTGTAGTCCGTACCGCCGCGCGCCGGTACGGTCCACGAGACCAGGCGGCCTGAGCCCACTGTGCGGGGGCTCAGGCCGTCTTCTCGTCTTTCGGGACCCGCGCGGATCGGGTACGACGGACATAGCCCCAGGAGGTGAGCATGTCCGCACCCACTCAGCGGCCCAAGGTCACCGAGCGCGAGGCCCGGCAGGTCGCCGAGGCCGCGCGCGAGCAGGACTGGCACAGGCCGAGCTTCGCCAGGGAACTCTTCCTCGGCCGCTTCCGCCTCGACCTCGTCCATCCCCACCCGCTCCCCGCCGAGGAGGACGTACGGCGCGGAGAGGCCTTCCTTGCCACGCTCCGGACGTTCTGCGAGACCCGGATCGACGGCGCCCGCATCGACCGGGAGGCCCGCATCCCCGACGAGACGATCTCCGGACTGAAGGAGATCGGGGCGCTCGGGATGAAGATCGACACCAAGTACGGCGGCCTCGGCCTCACCCAGGTGTACTACAACCGCGCCCTCGCGCTCGTCGGCTCCGCGAGCCCCGCCGTCGGCGCGCTGCTCTCCGCGCATCAGTCGATCGGCGTACCGCAGCCGCTGAAACTCTTCGGCACCCAGGAGCAGAAGGACACCTTCCTGCCCCGCCTGGCCCGTACCGACCTCTCGGCCTTCCTGCTCACCGAGCCCGACGTGGGCTCCGACCCGGCCCGCCTCGCCACCACTGCCGTGCCGGACGGCGACACGTACGTCCTCGACGGCGTGAAGCTGTGGACCACCAACGGCGTCGTCGCCGACCTGCTCGTCGTCATGGCCCGCGTCCCGGCCTCCGAGGGGCACCCGGGCGGCATCACCGCCTTCGTCGTGGAGGCCGACTCGCCCGGCATCACCGTCGAGCACCGCAACGCCTTCATGGGCCTGCGCGGCCTGGAGAACGGCGTCACCCGCTTCCACCGCGTCCGGGTCCCCGCCGCGTACCGCATCGGACCCGAGGGTGCCGGTCTCAAGATCGCCCTCACCACCCTCAACACCGGCCGGCTCTCCCTCCCCGCCGCCTGCGCGGGCGCCGCCAAGTGGTGCCTGAAGATCGCCCGGGAGTGGACCGCCGTCCGCGAGCAGTGGGGCAAGCCGGTCGCCCGCCACGAGGCCGTCGGCACGAAGATCTCCTTCATGGCGGCCACCGCCTTCGCCCTGGAGGCCGTCGTCGACCTCGCCTCCCAGATGGCCGACGACAACCGCAACGACATCCGCATCGAGGCCGCCCTCGCCAAGCTGTACGGCTCCGAGA
>NZ_JAPSIW010000038.1 GCF_031178505.1 Streptomyces sp.
AGATGGTCCTCGCCCGGAGGGTGGACGGGCTGATCATCGGCGACGCCCACCTGGACGGGGCGGCGCTGGCCGGCCTCGAACGGAGCGGCACACCGTTCGTCCTCGTCAACCGCCGTACGGACGGCGGACATCCGGCCGTCGTCTGCGACGACCGCCACGGCGGGCGGCTGGTGGCCGAGCACTTCCTCGGCCTGGGGCACCGCCGGGTCGGTGTGATCGCGGGCGAGGCGTTCGCCAGTACGGGCACGGACCGCACCGCCGGTTTCGCGGACCGCTATCGCGAGGCGGGACTGCCGCTGCCTCCGGAGGCCGTACGCGCCTGCGGCTTCGACACGGCCGGCGGCCGGCGCGCCGCCACCGAACTGCTCACCTCCGTGCCCCGCCCCACCGCCCTCTTCGCGGTCAACGACCTGGCGGCGATCGGCGCGATGGGCGCGGCCCGCGACCTCGGCCTGCGCGTCGGTGCCGACCTCGCGCTCGCCGGCTTCAACGACGTCCCCGTCGCGGCGGAGCTGCCCGTACCGCTGACCAGCGTCCACTCCCCCATGAAGGACCTGGGCCGCACGGCCCTGCGCGAACTCCTCCGCCACCTCTCCGGTGACGCCCCGGCCCCCCGCCGCCTCCCCGCGCACCTGACGGTCCGTGCCTCCAGCGGCTCCCCGATCGGGCCCGCGATCGCCCCCTGACCGGCTCCGCGCCCGGCCCGGTGCCGGGCCGGCGGCGCCGTGCGCGCGGCGCGGCCGCTCAGGGCCGGCTCGGCGGGTCGCCTCCCCCGTCCGCGTCCCGCCCGCCGCGCGGCCGCAGGAGCGCCGTGAGGACGACGGCCGTGAGGGTGCCGGCGACGACCCCGCTGCCGAGAATCGTGCGGGCCCAGGAGGGGAAGCCCGCGTACAGGTCGGGGGCGAGAAGGGGCAGGAGACCGGCGGTGAGGGCGAGGGCGGCGGTCAGGGTGCCGTGGCCGGTGGCGGAGAGGTCGGCGCGGCGGAGCATGTCGACACCGAGCACGGCGATGACGGCGTAGACGACGAGGGAGGAGCCGCCGACGACGGCCTCGGGGATGCCGGCCAGGGCGCGGGAGACGGGGGTGGCGAGGCCGAGGGCGACGAGGAGGACACCGGAGCCGGCGGTCACGAAGCGGCTGCGGACACCGGTGAGGCGGCCGATGCCGATGTTCTCGGCGCTGGTGACCATGAGCGAGGTGCCGAACAGGCCGCCGGCCAGCGAGACCAGGGCGTCGGCGCGGGCGACGCGCGGCACGTCACGGGCCGGCTCCGGCCTGCGGCCGACGGTCTCGCTGTTGAGCACGGTCTGGCCGGTGATCTCGGCCAGGGTGGTGAGGCTGAACACCAGCAGCGGGAGGGCGGCCAGGACGTCGAAGCGGGGGGTGCCGAAGGGCAGGAAGGCGGGCAGGGCGAAGCCGCCGCCGGCCGCCGGGGTGAAGTCCCCCAGGCCGGTCACCACCGCCACGGCGGTGCCGGCCGCCATGCCGAGGAGGACCGAGGTCTGGCGCCGGACGCCGCGCAGCAGTACGTACGCGGCGGCGGTCGCCGCCACCGTGATCGCGGCCAGGAGCACCGCGCGCGGCTCGCCGGTGCCGTCCGGCCCGGTGACGAGGCGGGCGGCGACCCGGATCATCGCGATGCCGATGAGCAGCACGGTCACGCCCATGACGAGCGGCGGAAAGAGCCGTACGACCCGGGCGTACAGGGGCAGGACGGCCAGCAGGAGTCCCGCCGCCAGGAGGACCGCGCCGGTGGCGGTCGGCGCGCCGTGCTCCTGCGCGATCTGGAGGAACAGGGCCGTCGCCGCCCCGCCGGGCAGCATGACGAACGGGAGGCGGCCCCCGATCCGCCCCACGCCGAGGGACTGGAGGAGCGCGCCCGCGCCGCACAGCAGCAGGACGGCGCTGAGCAGCGAGGCCGTCGCGCCGGCCGGCATGCGGAGGGTGCCGGAGACGAGGAAGACGGTGGAGACGGGGGCGGCGATCATCGCGAGGACGTGCTGCGCCGCCAGGGGGGCCAGCCGGCGCAGCGGCACCCGCGCGTCGACGGGTGCGGACGCGCCGGCCGGGGCGGGGGCGGGCGGGGTGGCCGGGGCGGTCGTCATGCCGTGGCCCCCAGCCACGGGATCTCGTCGGCGGTGTAACGGTAGGCGCGGAAGACGGCGTTGGGCTCGGACGGGAAGAGGCCCCGGACCTCGCTCTCGCCGTAGCCGGCGAAGTGGGGGACCACGTACTCCCAGCACAGGTAGCCGTCCCTCGTCACTTCGAAGAGGCGCCCCGACGGGGAGTCGGTGACGAGCGTGTTGCCGTTGGGCAGGCGCTGCGCCGAGCCCATGAACGGTGCGAAGAAGAACTCGCGGGCGGGGTCGTGGTACTCCCACACGACGTCTCCGGCCGTGCGGTCGATCTCGACGACGCGGGAGTACGGCACGTCGTGGCCGGGCCGGAAGACGCCGTTGTCGAAGACGAGGAGGCGGCCGTCGTCCAGTTCGGTGGGCGCGTGCTGCTGGCTGACCGTTCCGGGGCGGCTGCGCCAGAGGATCTCGCCGGTGTCCCGGCTGATGACGACGACGGCGGAGACGCTGCGCAGACTGGCGAGGACGTTGCCGTCGCGCAGGGGCGTGACGCTGTTGATCAGGGGCCAGTGTTCCCGGGCGTACGCCTCGTGGAGCGCGAAGGAGTCCCGGTCGAGGTGTTCCGCCGCCCGCCAGGACCAGAGGAGTTCGCCGTCGGGGCCGATCTCCTTGACGGTGTCGGCCCAGACGGTGCCGCCGGCGGCCTCCGAGCCCGGCACTCCGCCCCGTACCGCCGCGGCGTCGGCCCCGGTGAGGGGTTCGAGGGCGGTGTAGAGGACGCGGCCGTCGTCGTAGTGGTGGGCGTCGTGGTGCTGGAGGGGGTCGCGGTGCTCCCGCAGCACGGTTCCGTCGGGCGCGGCACGGAGCATGACACCGCCCCGGTACTTGTGCCACATCGGGAACAGCGCCTTCTCGCCGGGAAGTACGCCGTTGTAGGCGAGGGTCCCGCCGTCGAGGAGCCGGGCGTGGCGGCCGGGGCGGTAGGGAAGGTCCCACCGGTGGACGGTGCGGCCGTGGAGGTCGACGAGATGGACCTCGCCGGTGCCGGTGAGGGGCGCGTAGAGGGTGTATCCCTCCGACGCCGCGGCTTCGTCGAGGGCGATGAGGCCGGTGGGGCGCCGACGGCGCGAGTTCTGGTCGATCAGGGGCATGTCGGAGCTCCTCGCGTCAAACTTTCTTTGATGAGAACAACCGACTTTGACGGTAGGGGCGGGGTGTGACGTGCGTGTGTCAGCCGTACGAAATCGTCGGCGGCGGCCCGCCGCGCGCGGCGTAGGCTGCGGTCGGGCGCCGCCGACCGGGCGGGACGGCGCCGTGGGGCGGGAGGACGGGACCAGTCATGGAGGCCGCGAACACACCGCGGGTCGGCGCCGCCGTGCGCCGCCGGCGCCGGGCGCTGGATCTGACGCTCGCCGAGGTCGGGCGGCGCAGCGGGCTCTCGTCCCCGTTCCTGAGCCAGATCGAGAACGACCGGGCACGCCCCAGCATGCGCTCGCTCCAGCGGATCGCTGACGCCCTCGGCACGACGGCGGTCCAGTTGCTCGCCGCCTCGGACGAGACCCGCACCGTCGACGTCGTGCGCGCCGGGGACGACGGCGGTCTGGACCGGGAGGGACGTGTCCGGCCGGTCGTGCGGGGCCGTCATCAGCTGCACGCGCTGGAGTTCGTGGGCCGGCACGAGGCGGACCGTGAGTTCCGGCACCGGCACGACGAGTTGCTGTACGTGGCGGACGGCGCGGTGGAGGTGGAGGCCGACGGCCGGCTCCACCGTCTGGAACGCGGTGACTCCCTGCTCCTGTCGGGCGGCGTCCGGCACCGCTGGCGCACCACGGACCCCGGCTCCCGGGTCCTCGTCGTCGCGGTCGGGGAACATCTGGAGCTGCTGGAGCCCTGAGGAACCCGACGGCGTCGGTCCGTCCGCGGCCCCATGATCCGGATCGGCGGCGAACCGGCGCCGGGAGGCGGCACCTCCGCTCCCGCCGACGTCCACCCGCCGCCAGGAGCGGCGGCATCGGGCGACATGCCCCAGACTCGTAGCAAGGGGCCGGTGCGTGAGACGCCGGCCGCGGGGCCCGACGCGCGTCGGGCCGGCAGGCAAGTCAGGTCAGGTCAGGTCAGGTCAGGTCAGGTCAGGTCAGGTCAGGTCAGGTCACGGGGAGTGTGGCCGCCGTGCTCGAGGTCCCGTTCTGGTTGTGGGCGGCGTTCGCCGCGACGGTGGTGGTGTCGCTGGCGGTGGATCTGCTGGCCCACCGCAGCGCGCACGTGATCGGATTCAAGGAGGCGGCCGCCTGGAGCGGCCTGTGGGTGGGCCTCGCGCTGGTCTTCGGCGCCGTCGTCTTCCTCGTCCTCGGAACGACCGCGGGCACGGAGTACACGACGGCCTGGCTGCTGGAGAAGAGTCTGTCCGTCGACAACCTCTTCGTCTTCGCCGTGATCTTCGGGTACTTCAAGGTGCCCCGCGCCTATCAGCACCGGGTGCTGTTCTTCGGCGTCATCGGCGCCCTGTTCTTCCGGGGCGTCTTCCTGACGCTCGGCGTGGCCGTGGTCAGCCGTTTCACCGCGATCCTCTTCGTCTTCGCCGCCATCCTCTTCTACAGCACGTACAAGCTGCTCAGGGAGGAGGACGACACCTTCGACCCGGGCAACAGCTTCGCCGTCAGGCTGCTGCGGAAGGTCGTACCGGTGCGCGACGAGTACGCGGGGGCGAAGTTCTTCGTCAAGGAGGCGGGCAAGCGCGTGGCCACGCCGCTGCTCGCGGTGGTGGCGGCGATCGAGGCGGCCGATCTGATCTTCGCCGTGGACAGCGTTCCGGCCGTTCTGGCCGTGAGCGACGACGCCTTCATCGTCTACACCAGCAACGCCTTCGCCATCCTGGGCCTGCGCGCCCTCTACTTCATGCTGTCCGGTCTCCTCGACCGCTTCCACTACCTCAACACCGGCCTCGCGGTGATCCTGTCGTTCATCGGCGTCAAGCTGATCCTTCAGGCGTCCCACAAGCTGATCAGCCCCGCCGTCCCCGAGATCCCGTCGCCGATCAGTCTGGCCGTCATCGCCGTGATCCTCGCCACCTCCGTCGCGTTCAGCCTGCGTCTGCCACCCCGGGGGAAGGGACGGGGGGCCGCCGACGCGGAGGAGAGCCCGCAGGACGCGGACTCCCCGGGGGAGCCGGATCCCGCCCCGGACACCCGGGACGCCGGCCCGGACGACCCGCCCTCCCGCTGACCGCCCGGACGTGCTCGCCAGGAGCGGCTTCCCTCACGCGCAGGGCGGGACTATCGTTAAAAAATGGGTAAAAACGAGCACCCGACCGGGCAGCACGGCGTGCTTGTCTGCCCGGTCTGCAAGCAGACCGTCGACACCGTGGTGAAGCGCCGGCACAAGACACTGGGCCTCTTCGTCCCCGAGTGGGGGCCGGGTCCGTGCCGCAACCCGGACTGTCCCGAGTATCTGGAGGAGCCTCTGCCCCGCACAGGGAAGGCGCGCGGCGATTCCTCGCGCTGAGCCCCTCGCGGGCGTCGGCGGCGACGGCGACGAGGTGGTACGAGGCACCGGCCCCGCCCGGTGCGGCGCGGGGGCCGGTGACTGGGGTCCGCCCGGGGAAAGACCGTCCCGAGGTCCGTCGGGTCCGGTCACGTCCCGGGCGGGTCCCACGGCTTCCGGGGGCTTGCGCCGGGTCACGGCGGTTTCCTCCGGCGTCGCCGGATCGCCCGGCGTCCGTGGTTCGCGTGGCGTCCGTCAGAACGCGAAGACCGTGGTCGCCGCCGTGCGGGCCGACAGTTCGCACGGGTTGCCGTAGGTCTCCGACCAGGTGACGCGCCGCCCCTGCCAGACGCCGTCCCCCGTGACGGTGACCGGGTTCCACTCGCGCGTACAGGGGCGGTCCTCCCCTGTCGCCGTCAGGTTCGTGAAGTTCCCGTCCGCCGCCGCCAGTTCGGCGCAGGCCTCCTCCGGCGCGGGATGGGTGCCGGACGGGGTCGGGGCGCAGTTCAGGGTGACCGCGCGGGTGACGGTGGCGGTCGCCGGGTCCTCGCCCTCACCGATGGTGAGGACGAGCGCCGACGGCGCGTAGAGGCTCGCGGGCGCCGCCTCGGCCGTGCCGGTGCCGGCGAGAGCGGTGCCGACAAGGGCGAGGCCCGTCGCGGTGGCGAAGGCGGTGGCGCCGAGGGTGCGGAAGTAACGCACAGGAGTGTCCCTTCGTGAGGTGACCTTGAGGGTGCGGGCCGATCGGCCGCGGCTCGGAGTTTTGTCGAGGCGCGGGCTGATCGCACACCTGGTCGCAAGGTTCCGGCCGCCGCCCGCCACGCGCCCCGACCGACTGGTCGTTCGGGCAGCTGGGAGGCGGTGTTCCGGTCCCTCTCCACCGCCCTCCGGAGCGCGGCCGCCGCAGCGGTACAAGCTCGGACGATCCCCTGGCCTGCGATGTCGCGAAAAACGTTCAAAACGGGACCTTCCGTGCGGACGCACGATCGTCCGGAATGCAGGGCCCCTGCGACCGGCAGGGCGGGGTGGGACACCGCGGCGATCCCCGGCCCGCCGGAAGGGAGGAGCGAGGAGAGCCGCCTTCCGGGGCGAATTCCGGGCGAACTCCTTCGGTCCGGCCCGTGACCAGCGAGTTTTCCCCCGCGGAGGACAGGAGCGCCGATCGGACGCCGTCGCCTTCTTCGCACCCCGGTGGTTCGGGAACGGCCGGGGCGAAGCCAAGCGGCCGGAAAACGTGCATGCTGGGCACCAACAGCGGTCGAGTTCCTGTCGGGAGGCCGGAAGAGTGAACGACGGCAAGGGGAGACGGCGCCTGGTCGGCCGTGCCTCGGCCGGGAGGGGTGCGGCGCACCGCTCGGCCGGATCCCGGGGGCGGCTCGGGCGGGGCGGCGCGCGGACGCCCTTCGACCGGCTCACCACCCGTGACCGGCTGGCCTGGCTGAATCTGGCCGGTACCAGGATCGGCACCACCCTCGACCTGGAACGCACCGCGCAGGAGCTGGCCGAGTTCACCGTGCCCGGCTTCGCCGACGGCGCCGCCGTCGACATCCTGGAGAGCGTCCTGCGAGGCGACGAGGGACTGCGCTGGACGGGTACGGGCGTCCCTCCCATGCGGGCCACCGCGGTCTGCGCCGTCGACGCGCTCTCCTCCCTGGAGCCCACCCCGGTCGGCGAGACCACCTTCCGGGCCGAGGAGGCGCACGAGACGCTGCTCCACCGCTACTGCCTGCGGCAGGGCAAGCCGGTGCTGGTGAGCCGGATGCGGGACGACGACTTCCTCAGGGTCGCGCCGACCGCGAGCGCCGCGGCCAAGATGCGGGCCGCCGGAGTGCACAGCTACCTCGCGGTCCCGCTGATCGCCCGGGGCCTGCTGCTCGGCAGCGCGGACTTCGTCCGCGGACCGGGCACCCCGCCGTTCTCGGCCACCGACCTGGCCCTCGCGGAACAGCTCGCCTCCCAGGCCGCCGTCTACATCGACAACGCCCGGCTGTACGGCCGTGAGCGCGAGCACGTCGTCTCGCTCCAGCGGAGCCTCCTGCCCCGCGCGACCCCCGTGACGCCCGGACTGCGGGTGCGGGGCGAGTACGCGCCGTCCACCGCCCATCACGGCGTGGGCGGCGACTGGTACGACGTGATGGCGCTGCCCGGCGGGCGTACGGCCCTCATGGTGGGCGACGTCATGGGGCACGGGCTGCCCGCCGCCGCCACGATGGGGCGGCTGCGGGCGGTCGCCCGCACCCTGATGACCCTGGACATGGCGCCCGAGCGCGTCCTGGCCCGCCTCGACCTGGCCACCCGCGACCTGGAGGACGAGCAGGTCGCCACCTTCCTCTGCGCCGTGTTCGACCCGGCCGACTCGACCTACACGCTGGCCAGCGCGGGGCATCTGCCCCCGCTGCTGCTCGGCGGCCCGGACGCCGCGGCGTTCGCGGACGTCCCCGTCGGCGCGCCGCTGGGGGCGGGTGTGATCCCGTACGACGCGGTCCGGCTGCGCGTACCGCCGGGCGGCAGTCTGGTGATGTACACCGACGGTCTGGTGAAGTCCCGGCACGCGGACCTGGAGCGGCAGCTGGACCTCCTGCGCTCGGCGGCGGGCGGGCTGGCGCCCGAGGCGGTCGAAGGCGGCGGCCTCATCGGGTGCGCTCCCGCGGGCGCGGCCCGTTTCGACGAGGCCGTGCTCCTCGTCGCGACGACCGCCGGGGACGCCCCGGACGCCCCGGCCGACGTGCGGGAGTGGACCCTGCCACGGGAGGGGCGCGCGGCGTCCGTGGCCCGGGGTCTGGTCACCGACCAGCTCGCCGCGTGGGAGCTGACGGAGCTGGCCGACGTGTGCGAACTGGTCGTCTCCGAACTCGTGGGCAACGCCCTGCGGTACGGCAACGGCCCGGGCCGGCTCCGGCTGCTGCGCGGCGAGCGCCTCGTCGTGGAGGTCTCGGACACCGGTCCCGACCTGCCGCAGATCCAGCACGCCGATCTCAGCGACGAGGGCGGCCGGGGCCTCCAGCTCATCAACATGCTGTGCCGCCGGTGGGGTTCGTGCCGCACCGTCACCGGCAAGGTGGTCTGGGCGGAACAGAACCTGCCCTGAGGGCGCCCCGTCGACGGGGCGCCCTCAGGGGGACGGCGGCAGCCTCTTCGACCGGCCGGCCGGGGGCGGTTCCTGACGGGCCGATCCGTTTCCGGCCGCCGCGGCGCCCAGCGCTCGCAGGGCGAGCAGCAGGACGCCGATGTCGTCCAGGTACACGGGGTCCGGCAGCAGGTCGACCGGCGAGACCGTGTACACGACCGCGGTCCAGAAGAGGGCCTTGGAACGCAGCGGGACTCCGGCGTCCAGCAGCAGTCTGCGGGCCCGCAGGACCCGGACGAGCAGAACGGCCGCGCAGCCCGCCACCGCGAGTACGAGAACCAGGGCCACGATCAGCCAGGGTGCGTTGTCCATGGCGCTCTCCTACCCCGTCACGGTCCCGCCGCGCGGGCGGTCCGGCGGGCCGCGGGGTTTGACCTCCCGGCGAGCGGCAATGCGGATCGGCGGGCGCCCACCACACCGTGACGAACAGCCAGCCATGAGTCACCGTCCAGGAAGGCAACCATGTCGACCGTGACCGCAGTTCTCCTCCTCGTGGCGCTGCTCGCCGCGCTGGTGGCGGCCGGCGTCCTGCTCCGGGCCCGTACCGGCGCGGACGGCGGCAGGCGCTCCCTCGAACGGCGCTTCGGCCCCGAGTACGACCGCACCCTCGAACAGCACGGCGGCGACCGCGAGTCGGCCCACCGCGATCTGCGGGAGCGGGTCGAACGGTACGGCCGCCTCCGTCCGCTGCCGCTGGAGGCCGCGGTCCGCGAGCACTACGCCGGCCGGTGGGCCACGCTCCAGGAACGCTTCGTCGACGCGCCGGGGCAGGCCCTCGCCGACGCCGACGAGCTTCTGACCAGGATCGCGGCGACCCGGGGTTTCCCCGAGCCCGAACGGCGCGAGGAGCAGCTCGCCGCGCTGTCGGTGCACCACCCGCACCAGGTGGGGGGCCTGCGCGCGCTGCGGCACGCGGCGCGTACCCAGGCGGCCTCCACCGAGGAGATGCGGACGGCGCTGCTCGGGGCGCGTGCCCTGTTCGAGGAGCTGACGGCGGCCGCGTCCCCCGTCGCCGGCCGCCCGGCCTCGGGGCGGCACCGGGCGCCCCATCTCCTCAAGCCGAAGGGAAGTGGTGCGTGATGGCGCACGAGAACCATGACCGGTGGGCCAAGGGCGGGGACGAGGAGGACCCGCGGCAGGCGTCCACGCCGCCGACGGGCCCGGCCGCGCCCCTCGACGGAGAGGGGCCGCCGCCCGGGAGCGTCCCCGTCCAGCGCACCGGCCCTCCGGCTCCCCCGCCCGCCGTACCACCACCCACCGCACTGCCGCGGCAGCGGCAGCCGACCGTCCCGTCCGAGGATCCCAGTGCCGCGGGCCGGAACGGCGGGAGCGAGAGGAACGCTCCCGCCGCGACCCCCGCCGCGCCGCGCGGACGGGACGCCGCCGACCACCCGGACGCCGGTCCCGCCCTCGGCGGGAGCCCGGCTGCGGACGACGGCGACCGGCTGTTCGACGAGGACACGCGCGACCGTCTCGAACAGCGCCTGCACCACGCGCTCGTACGATTCGTCGACGCGCCCCACGAGTCGGTCGCCGAGGCGGACGAGGTCCTGGCGGAGGCGGAGGAACAGCTCCTCGCCTCCTTGCGGGACCGCCGGGCCGCGTTGCGGGCGGGCTGGCGGGAGGACGGCCGGGCCGCCGGCCCGGACCGGGACACCGAGCGGCTCCGGGTGCTGCTGCGGACCTACCGCGAAGTGACGCGGCGGCTGCTCGGCACCTGAGCCCGGCGACCTCCCGAAGACCGGAAACCCCCTGGACGCCAGGGGGTTTCCGGCCCTCCGGACGGGTGGACGTCACTCCTCCGGGAGACATGGCACACAACTGCCGCACATGTCCGCGACGACGGGGTAACAGAGTGCGGGCGGGGCCGTCGGACGTATTGTTGCCGTTTGACAACTATGGCCGTGGAGCAACAGAGTAGGCGTGTCGGACGCGCACGGGGAAGGACCAGGAATGCTCCGGTGGGCGGGGAGGTCTCCGTGTGCTGGTCGCCCGCACCGTGTGGCGCCGGTGACACCGGCGCGGCGCCCGGGTGCTCAGGCGGTCCGGCTGTCCGCGTCGGGGGTGACGCCGTGTATCTGCGTCGCGGCGGCGGAACAGAACGCCTCCAGCCCCTCCAGCAGCGCCACCCGCTTCTCGGCGGGCATGTCCGACAGCACCTGCCGAAGTTCCCGCTCCCGGCGCGTCCGCAGATCGGCGAGGAACGCGCGGCCCGGGGCACTCAGGTGCAGCCGCACCTCCCGCCTGTCCCCCTGGCTCACGGTCCGCTCGACGAGCCCGGCGGCCACGAGCCGGTCGCAGAGCCGGCTGGTGGAGGGCGGGGTGGAGGCGAGCGACTCGGCGAGGGTGCGCAGGTTGATGCCCTCGTGGTGTTCCAGGATGTGCAGCACCCGCAGCTGGGAGGCCGAGGTGGGTGCGGTCGACGCCCGGCCCCACACGACTTCCAGCAGCTCGACGGCCGTGGTCGTCACACGCGCGACCTCGTCGGGCTCTGGGCGGCGGCGGAAGGCAGTCACAGTCACACTCTCGCAGGCACGGGGATGCCTGTCAGCGTACTAGGCGTACGCATTGATCACCGATGCCCCCGGGCCGGGGTGTTCCCGACGGGAACCCGGCCCCGGCCGAGGGGCACCCGCAGCGGAGAAGGAATGGTGTGTTTCCGACATGAAGAGATTTCTGGCCGCCGAACGCGCTCTGCGTGCGGCGGCTCCCCACGAGTTGCTCGACGCCATCCGTGCCGTACTGACGGAACAGTACGGCGCGGAGGACGTCGAGCTGTTCATGGCCGACTACGGCCTGACCGTCCTCCAGCCCGTGGCGACGCTGCCGCTGTCGGGCGAACCGGTGTCCGTGCACAACAGTCCTGCCGGCCGCGCCTTCGGCTCCCAGGAGCCGTACCGCGAGGAGGAGAGGGACGGGCGGACGCGCCTGCACCTGCCGGTCAGCGTGCGCGGGGACCGGCTCGGCGTGCTGACCGTGACCCTGCCCGGAAGTGACGCGGCACGGCGGTGGACGCCCGAACTGGCCCAGGCGGCCGACGTACTGGCCCGTGAGCTGATCGTGGCCGAGCGCGACACCGACCTGTACCTGCAGGCGCGCCGCAAGGACCGGCTCACCCTGGCCGCCGAGATGCAGTGGCAGCTGCTGCCGGGCCGCTCGTGCTCGCGCGCCGAGTACGACCTGGGGGCCCAGCTGGAACCCGCGTACGCCATCTTCGGTGACAACTTCGACTGGTCCTCGACCGCCGACCACCTGATGCTGTACGTCACCAACGGCATGGGCGAGGGCATAGAGGCCGCCCTGCTCACGAACCTGGCCATCAACGCGCTGCGCAACGCCCGGCGGGCCGGCATCTCCCTCGCCGACCAGGCGGCCCTGGCCGACCAGGCCGTCTACGCGCATTACCAGGGCCGGGCGTACCTGTCCGTCCTCATGTTCGACTTCGACCTGTCCACCGGACGGGCGCGGGTGGTGGACGCGGGCTCGCCCCGGCTGGTGCGGCTGCGCCGCGGTGTCGTGGAACACGTCACCTTCGAGGCCCAGCTGCCGTTGGGCATGTTCGAGGAGACCGACTACGTGGCGCAGGACTTCCACGTCGAGCCCGGCGACCGGCTGGTCTTCGTCAGCGACGGGGTGCACGCCGCGGCCTCCCCCAAGGGGGAGGAGTACGGGGAGGAGGCCCTCAGCCGGGCCATCCACTCCACGCGGCTGCTGCCCGCCGCCGAGGTGCCCCGTGCCGTCCTGCGGGAGCTCGGCGGGCACCGGGGACGGCCGGCACCCGACGACGACGCCCTGGTGGTGTGCCTGGACTGGCGGGGGAGGCCTCCCGGCGACCGAACGGGCGGCGAGCGGATGTGACGATCGCGTGTGGGTCGGGGGCGCGACCTCGCGTTAACGTTTGTCATGTAGCAATAATTGCTCGGGGATGGCCGACCGGTCGGCCCGGGGCCTCGCAGCAGGGAGACGATGCAGGTGGCGGAGCACGAAACGGCCCTCGACGTGACGCGGGAGCTGAGCGACTTCCTGGAGCGCCGGCGCGAGCAGATCGCCCAGCGGTGGGCGGAGGCCTCCCTGTTCCGCGCGGTGTTCACCGTGTCACGCGACGAGGCGGTCGAGGCGTGCAAGGCCGTCGTGGACGCCCTGGCCGAAGTGGCCCGCGGCGGGCGGCCGGAGGACCTCCGGGCCCCCGGTTTCGACTCCGTGCGGGAACAGCTCGGCCGCATGGCGGCCTCCCGGGCGAAGGCCGGGTACACCCCGTCGCAGATCGCGGGCGAGGTCGCCGGGCTGCGCGAGCCGGTCACCAGCCTGCTGCGCGCGGAGTACGACGACCCCGCCGACCCCCGGGCCCAGGCGAACGAGATCGCGCTGACGATCCTCATCGGCACGCTCCGCCTGGTCGTCATGGAGACCACGGTCGACGCGGGCGAGGAACTGATCGCCCGGCAGCGCCAGCAGCTCCTGGAGGTGGCCACGCCCGTCATCCGGCTGTGGGACGGTGTCGTCGCGGTGCCGCTGATCGGCACCCTCGACAGCGCGCGCAGCCAGATCGTGATGGAGAGCCTGCTGGAGGCGATCGTGGACCAGCGGGCCCGGTACGCCATCCTCGACATCACCGGGGTGCCCACCGTCGACTCGCTGGTGGCCCAGCACCTGATGAAGACCGTCGCCGCCGCCCGACTGATGGGCGCCGAGTGCATCGTCTCCGGGATCCGGCCGGCCATCGCCCAGACGATCGTGCAGCTCGGCATCGACCTCGGGACGATCATCACGCGCGCCGGTCTCTCCGACGCCCTGGCGTACGCGCTCAGCCAGCAGGGCATCGTCGTGTCGCCGCGGCCGGCCATGGGAGGGAACGCGCGGTGACGGGGCCCTTCGCCACCCAGCCGGGACCGGTGCCGGTCCTCGTGCTGGGCGACGTGCTGCTCGTCACCCTGCAGGGCGATCTGCACGACACGGCGGCGGAGCGGCTCCAGCAGGACATCACCCAGCGCATCGCGTCGAGCCCGGCACCGGTGGGCGGCGTGGTGATCGACATCTCGGGCGTGGAGATCGTCGACTCCTTCCTCGGCCGGATCCTCGCCGAGATCGCCGCCAGCGCCCGCCTGCTGGCCACCCGGACGGTCCTCGCCGGGATGCGCCCCTCCGTGGCCATCACCCTGGTCGAACTGGGCCTCACCATGCCGGGCCTGGACACGGCCCTGGACGTCGAAAGGGCCCTGTCCCTGCTGGGCCACCCCTCCCCCGCGGCCCCGACCACCCACCCGGAAGAGGGCGCGTGATGCATGCCCCGTTCGTGTCGGCCACACGCCTGTCCATCGGCTCCGACGCCGATCTCGCCTGGGTACGCCAACAGGTGCGGCAGGCCGCGGCGGCGCTCGGTTTCGGCCTGGTCCAGCAGACGAAGCTGGTGACCGCGGTGAGCGAACTCGCCCGGAACACCCTCGTCCACGGGGGCGGCGGTCACATGGAGATGACACCGCTGGCCGAAGGGAACAGGGTCGGGCTGCGGCTCTCCTTCGTCGACCGGGGCCCCGGCATCCGGGACCTCGAACTCGCCATGACCGACGGGTACACGACCGGAGGCGGCCTCGGGAAGGGTCTGAGCGGATCCAAGCGCCTGGTCGCGGAGTTCGCCATCGACAGCCGCCCCGGCGAGGGCACCACCGTCACCATCGCCGACTGGGTGTCCGGTGTGCCCTCGCCCCGCGCAGGTGCCTCATGAGCAGGGTCTGGGACATCCCGGTGCAGGACTCCACCCGGGTCCGGGACGTCCGCGTCGCCGCCGAGGCCGCGTCCGCCCACGTCGGCCTGGACGCCCACGCCACGGCGGTCGCGGCGCTGGTGGCCACCGAGCTCGCCACCAACCTGGTCAAACACGCGGGCGGCGGCCGCGTGATGATCGAGCCGGCCGGCCCCGCCCACCCCGACCCCGATGCCGCGCCCCGCGTCCAGATCACCTCCCTGGACCACGGGCCCGGCATCGCCGACGTCGCGGCCGCGCTGCGGGACGGCTCCACCACCGCCCGGGCGTCCCTCGGCGCCGGTCTCGGCACCTGCCGGCGCGTGTCCCACGAGTTCGACCTGCACAGCGCGCCGGGCCGCGGCACCGTCGCCGTGGCGCGCGTCGGCCGGGAGCGGCCTTCCAGAGCCGCCTCCCGCCCACGGGCCGGCTCCTTTCGGCAGGGCGTGCGCGCCGGCGGCGTCACCACCTCCCTCGCCCACGCCGAGCACTCCGGGGACGCCTGCACCGCGGTGCGCTCGGGCTCACGGGTCACCCTGATGCTCGCGGACGGGCTCGGACACGGCGCCAAGGCGGCCCTGGCGTCGACCGCCGCCGTCGAGACCCTGCGCCGGCACGCGGACCTTCCGCCCCCCGAGATCCTGCGGCGGCTGCACACCGCGCTGCGCACCACGCGGGGCGCCGCCGTCGGCGTCGCCCGGCTCGACGAGGACACCGGCCGGCTGTCGTTCGCCGGTGTCGGCAACATCGGGGCCAGGCTCCGTACCCCCGGCGGATGGCAGCACCTCGTCTCCCATCCCGGCATCGTCGGGGCCCACTTCCCCGCCACCGTCCCCGTACGCGAGGCGGACTGGGGGCCGGACCGCCTGCTGGTCCTGCACAGCGACGGCCTCCCCAGCCGCTGGGTGCCCCCCGACGATCCCCTGCTCACCGCTCATGACCCGGCGGTGGTCGCCGCGGTCATCCTCCGCGACGCGGGCAGCGCCGCGCGCCCCGAGCGCGACGACACCTGCGTGGCCGTACTGGCCCCTGCCCCATCGGATGGGAGTCCATGACCGCAACCACTCACGTCCGGAAGCTGGCGTCGCTCGCCGACGCGGCGCGGACCCGCGCCGCCCTCGACCGGATCGTCACCGAGGGCGGCGCTCCGGCGCTGGAGCGCGCCCGCTTCCTCACCGCCCTGACGGCGCGGCTGCGCCACTGTCTCGACCAGGGCGGCGAATGGGCGCTGCTGCTCCGGGTCCACCCGCCCGCCGGCCGGCGGGACGGCCGTCTGGAGGTGGTCCTGGACCCGGTCGGCGCGCCCGCCCCCGGCCCGGGGACGGCGCCCACCCTGACCTGCCCCCTGCCGCACCCCGCTCCCCCGGACGGCTCCGGTCCCGAAGTGCCGCTGTCCGAGGCCCTGCTGCGCGCCGACGAGAACACCGCGACCGTGCTGCGCCTCCTCGACGAGCAGGAGGATCTCGTACGGCTCCACGAGGAGGAGCTGCACAAGACCAACCAGGGTGTCCTGGCGCTCCACTCCGACCTGGAGGCGGCGGCGGTGGCCCAGCGCGAGCTGCTCGAAGCCGAACGGACCGCCCGCGCCGAGGCCGAGCGGGCCCGCCGGCTGCTCACCTTCCTCGCCGACGCCAGCGCCGCCATCACCGCCTCCCTCAGCGCCACCGCCGTTCTGCGCCGCCTGGCCGACATGCTCGTACCGGAGTACGCCGCCCACCTCGACGTCTGGCTCTTCGACGAGGAGGGCGCGGACCAGGACGGTGGTGACGACGTCGCGTACGAAGGGCACGACGGGCGCGCGTACCGGGCGCGGGAGCACTCGCTGGCCGCGGTGGCCGCCGCCCGCACCGGCCGTCCCCAGCACGCCGCCGCCCACCCCGGCGGGCTGCCCGGCACGGACGACCTTCCGCCCTCCGCCCTCTCCCCCGACCGGCCGCTCCTGGCGATCCCCCTCACGGCCCACCGCCTGCTGGGCGTCATCACCCTCACCGCCCCGGGGCCCCGCTTCGACGCGGACACCGGGGTGATGCTGGTCGAACTGGCCCGGCGCGTCGGAATCGCTCTGGACAACGCCCGCCGCTACGAGCAGTACCGCGACACCGCCGAGGCCCTGCAGCGGGCCCAGCTCACCGACCTGCCCGACCCGCCGGGCCTGCTCCTGGCCGCCCGGTACCTGCCGGCCACCCGCGGCCTGAACATCGGCGGCGACTGGTACGACGCCTTCCTCCAGCCCGACGGCGGACTCCTCGCCGTCATAGGGGACGTCACCGGCCACGGGCTGCACGCCGCCGTCGTCATGGGCCAGCTCCGCACGGCGCTGCGCGCGTACGCGGTCGAGAACAAGAGCCCCGGCGAGATCCTCAGCCACCTGCACCGCATGCTCTGTCACCTGCAGCCGGAGCTGTACGCCACCGCGATGATCGCCCGGTTCCGCCCGGGCGAACCGGAGGTGGTCTGGGCGTCGGCGGGCCACCTGCCCGCCGTGGTGCGCGCCGCCGACGGCTCCGTACGCGTCCTGGACGCCAAGCCGGGCGTGATGCTGGGCATCCCCGTGCCCTTCACCTACCAGGACCACCGGGCCGAACTGCCCCCGGGCTCGTCCCTGGTGCTCTACACCGACGGCCTGGTCGAACGCCGCGCGGACGGCATCGACCCGGGGATCGAGCGCCTCGCCCGCTCCATGGCCGGCTTCGACACGACGGAGCTGGAGCAGGACCTGAACGCGGCGGCCGACGACGTGCTCAAGCAACTCCTGCACGACTCCGAACGGGACGACGACGTCTGCCTGCTGATGTGCCACATGGTGACGCCGCCCCAGGACGCCGAGGCGGCCGGGGAGCTGGGGGCGGCCGTCAGCTGACCGGCCCGGTCAGAACCGGTGGCCGCCCATGTGCCGGGCGGTGGCGTCCTGGGCGGCCAGGAGGGCGCGCATGCCCCGGCTCAGTGCCTCCCGGTCGTCCGGTTTCATGGCGGCCAGCACCTCGGCGAGTGCCCGCGACCGGTGGGCCGCCACCTCGTCCAGCACCTGTCGGCCCCGTGTCGTGAGGTTCAGCTGCACCTCACGGCGCTTGTGCGGGTGGAGCACCCGCTCCAGCAGCCCCGCCGCCGCCAGCCGGTCGCACAGCCGGCTGGCCGTCGGCAGCCCTATCTCCATGCCCTCCGCGAGCGTGGTGAGGTTGAGCCCCGGCTCGGACTGCAGAATCCGCAGCGCCCGCAGCTGGTGCGGCGACAGCCGCAGACTCGCCTCCTGACTCGCCGCGGCCCACAGGTGCGCGAGACCGTCCACCGCGTCGGAGATCTCCAGGGCGAGGGACGACGGATCTCCGCCCGTTCCCTTCGACCGATCGTCTCCGGAGCCACTGAGACGAGTCACGAACCCATCGCTTTCAGCATTCGCCTGCCCATATGGATAACACCCTCATTCAAACGCGTTACCCGATGAGTCGCCGAGCAAGCACCGCCGGTCGAGCCATCGTAGGAAGCCGGGTGGGACAGGGAAACGGATCAGGGGCGGGAGAGGCGCGAGGGACCGGCCGGGCCCCCCTCCGCGAAGGCGCGCGAGCCGGAGACCGGGGCCGGCGTCCGCCACCCGGGTGGCGATGTCGAGACCCCTCTCGGCGAAGGCTTCGCGGCGCTGGGTGCTTCGACGTCGACCGGCATGCCAGCAACCTAGCCCAGGGTGGGGCGCCCCCGGGCGCTTGTGGACAAACCGGCACGGGGGTGAGGAGGACGCGGTGGGGTCGTGAAGATACCGGGAGCGTGCCGAACGGCGCGCGGGTGGAGGTCAGTCGGGGCGGATGAGTGAACTGCCGGTGAGCAGGACGACCTGGTCCCGGTCCGTGTAGGTCCTCGCCTGCTCCCTGTCCGGGTTGAGCTCGACCCCGTGGTGGGGTGACCGTCCGATGTGCCGGGCGATGCGATGGCCGATGGCCAGGTGCCCCTGGTGCCGGACGGCGCCCACGACGGAACCGAAGGTGACCGGCCGGTTCAGCGGCACGTAGTGCGCGGCGGGGTGCAGGGCGATCTGGAAGCCGGTGGGCGCGAACAGTTCGTCGAAGATCCTGTCGAGATGGGGGTTCTGGGAGATCTGGGAGAGGCGCAGGCTCAGGAAGTTGCCGCTCACGATGAGATCGTCGGGTTTGCCGGCCTGGGCCAGGACCCGGTTGCGGTCGTCGGCCATCTCGGTCACCAGGGTGAAGGGGTGCGTGGTGCGCTCCGCGAGATCCCGGAGGTTGAGCAGGGTGGCGAGGGTACCGGCGTCCGCCTCCTGCGGGTCGCGGTCGCCGGGACAGAGGACGATGACGTGGTCGTACCCGTCCACGGACAGGTCCTCCAGGACGTGCCGCCGGGTGATGTCGGCCTGCCGGACCGTCAGTTCGAGTCCGTTGCCGCGCCCCGCCTCGATCACGGTCGGCGTGTCGGTGACGACGTCGACGCGCGAGCCGGCCGGAAGGTGGGCACCCAGCTGCTCGACGATGGCACCGAGGCGCCGGTTGGAGCCGAGGACGAGGACGCCGCGGCCCGGGCTCCGCGACGTCACCGCGGGTGGCGGGGGCACAGGGGCGAACTCCTCCGTGGCGGGGTCGGCCAGGGCGATGGTGCTGATGTCCTCGCTGATGACGACGATCCGGTCCGAGGCCTCGACGCGGGTGTCGCCGTGCGGGTTCATCAGGATGTGGCCGTCCTGCCGCATCAGTCCGATGACGGTGGAGGCGCGGAAGGCGAGCAGAGCGTCGTCGAAGCGCCGTCCGGCCAGTTCCGGCTGGTGGGTCAGGTAGATCTCCTGGCCGGCGAAGTCCAGCAGCTCGCTGTAGACGCGGGAGAGTCCCGACTGCAGGCTGCTCTGCACCAGCAGGCGGGCGATGAACCCCTGGGTGCTGACGACACGGCAGCGCGGTCCGCCCGCCAGGCGGGCCGCGGCGAGGTTCTGCTCGTCCGCGACCCCGGCGACGAGGAGCGGGCCCGTGCCCTCCTCCCCGGGCGTTCCGGCGACGGCGAGCAGGGACTTGATGACGCCGAAGTCCGGGGCGTCGTCCTCGGCCGCCAGGACGATCACCGACCTGGCCCGCCCGGGGCTGACGATGCTCACGTCCTGGGGATCGGCGGGGTTGCCGGTACGGCAGACGATACGGGTGCCGGCCGTGTCGCCGACCCGTTCACGGATCTCGGTCTCCATCTCCGAACGGTCCTTCTCGGCGAGGACCGCGATGCAGGCGTGGCGGCGGCTGCGGTTGGCCTCGACCAGTTCCGCCACGATCACATGGACCTGGGAGGACCAGCCGAGGATGACGGTGTGGCCGGTCTCCACCACGGGCGTCCTTCCGGCCCGCAGCCGTGCGAGCTGGTTCTGCAACCCGGCGCTGATCACCGGGATCAGCGTGCTCATCAGCATGATGCCGCCGAAGGCCATGAGGATCGCGACCCCGAGGAAGAGGACCGATCCCCGGTCCTTGACCAGGATGGTGGGGCTCAGCACTCTGAGGAACCCGTCCCACACCGAGGAACGGGCGTTGTCCGGCCGGATGCCGTCGGGGGCGAACGCCAGCAGGAGCAGACCGTTGAGGGCCGCGAGCAGGCAGCAGAGGACGGCGAGGACGCCGATCAGGGCGGGGGCGCCCCGGCCCATGACGTTGTCGACCCGATAGCGGAACTTCTGCAGCACAAGAACTCCTGCCTCGCGGGGCTCCGCTGGTAGTCAGCGTCGGAGCCATCATGCGAGTCCTCACCGCGGCGGTCCACGAGGCCCGGCCGACGGGACCTCCGCGTCACGCGTCCGCCCCAGCGCGGCGGTGGCGGCGAGCACCACGTACAGGTGAATCGC
>NZ_JAPSIW010000498.1 GCF_031178505.1 Streptomyces sp.
CCGTGCCCTTCCACTTCTGGGTCCCCGACACCTACGTCGGCGCGCCGCTGCCGGTCGCCGCCTACCTGTCCGTCGTCGGCAAGGCCGTCGGCTTCACCGGCCTCATCCTGGTCACCGTCGTCGCCTTCCCCTCGCACGCCGACATCTGGGGCCCGGCCCTCGCCGTCCTGGCCGCGCTCACCATGACCGCAGGCAACGTCGCCGCCCTGCGCCAGGTCTCCACGCGCGCGTGGAGCGCGGTACGGCTCCTCGCCTGGTCCTCCGTGGCCCAGGCCGGCTACCTCCTGGTGCCGATCGCCGCCGCCGCGTACTCCAGCGACGACCAGATCGGTGCCACCGTCGCGTACGCCCTCATGTACGCCGTCGTGAACCTCGGCGCCTTCGCCGTCGTCGCGCTCGTCGCCCGCAGCCATCCCGGGAACCGGCTGACCGACTACCGGGGCCTGTACGCCACCAGCCCCGCCGCCGCCCTCGCCCTCGCCTTCTTCCTGCTGAACCTGGCCGGGCTGCCGCCGGGCATCATCGGCCTCTTCGCCAAGGTGACCGTCTTCTCGGCGGCCGTCGACGCGGGCCTCGGCTGGCTGGCCGTGATCATGGGCCTCAACGTCGTCATCGGCCTGTACTACTACCTGCGCTGGACGGCCCTGCTGTTCCGCCCGGCCCCGGAGACCGCCCCGGCACCGGAGACCGCCCCCGCACCGGAGGCGGAAGCTCCCGTACCGGTCCTCCGCCGCGCCCCGGCCTCCCTCCCCGTCACCGCCGCCATCGTGCTCACCGCCGCCGCCGGAGCCGTCCTCTCCGGTTACCCGCAGCTCGCCCTCCGGTTCGCGGCGGCCGGCCTCTTCTGAGGCCCTCACCCGCACGGAGCAGCCCCGCCCCGGTGCGGCCGGGGGAACCGCAGCCTCTCGCCTGGCGTTCACCAGTACGGGAGGGTCCACTGGACCAGTGGGCCACCACGAAGCGAAGGGTTCCCCTGCCGCACCACCTGGAGGGCGTACCGTGCACCGCCGGCACAACGGGCTGAGGACCGCCGTACTCCTCGGAGGGCTCTCCGCCCTCATCATCGTCATCGGTGGCCTCTTCGGACGTACGGGCCTGGTCGTCGCGGTTCTCGTGGCGCTCGGAACCAACGCGTACGCCTACTGGAACAGCGACAAGCTGGCGCTGCGGGCCATGCGCGCCCGCCCGGTGAGCGAGTTCGAGGCCCCCGGCCTCTACCGGATCGTGCGGGAGCTCTCCACCCAGGCCCGCCGGCCCATGCCCCGGCTCTACATCTCACCCACCCAGGCGCCCAACGCCTTCGCCACCGGCCGCAACCCGCGCAACGCCGCCGTCTGCTGCACCGAGGGCATCCTCGCCCTCCTCGACGAACGCGAACTGCGCGGGGTCATCGGCCACGAGCTGAGCCACGTCCACAACCGCGACATCCTCATCTCCTCGGTGGCCGGAGCCCTCGCCTCCGTGATCATGTTCCTGGTCAACTTCGCCTGGCTGATCCCCGTCGGCCGCTCCAGCGACGACGACGGCCCCGGCCTCCTCGGCATGCTCCTGATCATGATCCTCGGCCCGGTGGCGGCCTCCGTCATCCAGCTCGCCATCTCCCGCTCCCGGGAGTACGAGGCCGACGCCTCCGGCGCCCAGCTCACCGGCGACCCGCTCGCCCTCGCGAGCGCCCTGCGCAAACTGGAGGCGGGCACCAAGCAGCTTCCCCTGCCTCCCGAACCCAAGATCGAGACGGCCAGCCACATGATGATCGCCAACCCGTTCCGGCCCGGCCAGGGCCTCGCCCGGATGTTCTCCACCCACCCGCCCATGGCCGAGCGGATCACCCGGCTCGAACAGATGGCGGGGCGACGCCCGTGAAGACCGTCCTCAACGTGATCTGGCTGGTCCTCTCCGGCTTCTGGCTGTTCCTCGGCTACCTCGCCGCCGGCGCCCTGCTGTGCGTCACGATCATCGGCATCCCCTTCGGCCTCGCCGCCTTCCGCATCGGCCTCTACGCCCTGTGGCCCTTCGGCCACACCGTCGTCGACAAGCCCGGCGCCGGAGCCGCCTCCTGCGCCGGCAACGTCCTGTGGCTGATCCTCGCCGGCTGGTGGCTCGCCCTCGGCCACGTCGTCACCGGCATCGCCCTCTGCGTCACGGTCATCGGCATCCCCCTCGGACTCGCCAACTTCAAGCTCATCCCCGTCTCCCTGCTCCCCCTCGGCAAGGAGATCGTGCCCACGGACCAGCCCTTCACGGCCCGCTGACGCACCCTCCCCCGCGACGCGGGGGGCGTCGGGCCTCAGGCCCTCGGCGGTACGGGCCGTCCCCGGCCGACCGCGTACGCCACCACGCCCAGCGCGACCACCCCGGCCCCCGCCAGGACCGAGCCCAGCGGCAGCGAGAGCGCGAGCGCCGCGCAGCCGACGAGCCCCAGGAAGGCGAGCGGCCGGGCCCGGCCGCCCAGCGTCCAGGCGGAGGCGTTCGCGATCCCGTAGTAGACCAGCACACCGAAGGACGAGAAACCGATCGCCCCCCGCACGTCGGCCGTCGCCGCCACCACGGCCACCACCGCGCCCACCGCGAGCTCCGCCCGGTGCGGCACCTGGAAACGGGGGTGCACGGCCGCCAGACCCGCCGGCAGGTAGCCGTCCCTGGCCATCGCGAAGGTCGTCCGGGACACCCCGAGGATCAGCGAGAGCAGCGAGCCGAGCGCGGCCACGGCCGCGCCCACCGTCACCACCGGCACCAGCCACGACGCGTCCGCCGCCCGGGCCGCGTCCGCCAGCGGGGCGGCCGAACCGGCCAGCGCGGCCGGTCCGAGGACGGTGAGCACGGCGACGGCGACGGCCGCGTACACGGCGAGCGTGATGCCCAGCGCCAGCGGCACCGCACGCGGGATCGTCCGGGCCGGATCGCGGACCTCCTCCCCGAGCGTGGCGATCCGCGCGTACCCCGCGAAAGCGAAGAAGAGCAAACCCGCGGCCTGCAACAGCCCGCCCGCCGTGACCTGCCCGCCGAACGGCTCGCCCTCGCTCGCGCCATCCCCGAACGACACCACGGCCACCGCCGCGAGCACCGCCAGGACCACCGCCACGATCACCCGCGTGAGCAGCGCCGACTTCTGAACACCCCCGTAATTGGCGGCCGTCAGGGCCACCACGGCGGCCACCGCCACCGCGTGCGCCTGCCCCGGCCACACGTACGCGCCGACGGCCAGGGCCATCGCCGCGCACGAGGCCGTCTTGCCGACCACGAAGGCCCAGCCGGCCAGGTGCCCCCAGAAGGGGCCGAGGCGTTCGCGACCGTACACGTAGGTGCCGCCCGAGGCGGGGTAAAGGGCCGCGAGCCGGGCCGAGGCCATGGCGTTGCAGTACGCGACGAGGGCGGCCAGTCCGAGGGCCTGGAGCAGTCCCGCTCCCGATCCGGCCGCCCCCGCGGCCGGCCCGAGCGCGACGAAGATCCCCGCCCCGATCATCGAGCCGAGGCCGATCACGACCGCGTCGAAGAGGCCGAGGGACCGGCGCAGTTCGGATGTCATGCGCACAGCCTAGAAGCTGAGCCCGGTCTCCCTGAGCGTGATGTTCAACCGGCCGTTCAGCCCCAGCGCCGGATCGGCCGTTCCCGGAAACACCGTGGGCACGCCGTGGAAGGCCCGCCGCGACGGACCGCCGAAGACGAACAGGTCACCCGAGGCCAGCTCCACGTCCGTCCACGGCCTCCCGCGCCCCTCCGCGTTGCCGAACCGGAAGACGCACCGGTCCCCGAGGCTCAGCGACACCACCGGCGCCGCCGACCGCTCCTCCCGGTCCTGGTGCATGCCCATCCGCGCCCCGGTCCCGTAGAAGTTCACCAGCGCGGTGTCCGGCGCGAACCCGCCGTCGTCCCCGTAGGCCTCCGCCACCGCGGCCCGCCCCAGGGCCGCCAGCCACTCCGGCAGCGCGACCGCCACCGCCTCCAGATAGCGGTACGGCACCCACCGCCGCCCCAGGCACAGCGAGCGCACCGACATCACACCCCCGCCCGGCAGCACGGTCCGCTCGTACGCCACGGGCCCGCGCCCCCATTCCCGGCAGGCCTCCACCAGCTCCCGCTGCCGCTCGAGGGGAAGCCAGTCCGGTACGTGCACCGCTCCGGGCGCCACCTCGGCCCGCTCGCGCGGAAAGAGCCCCTCCGTCACACCGGCGCACCCTCCAGCCCCAGGAGCCGCTGCTTGCGCTCCAGCCCCGCCGCGTACCCGCGCAGACTCCCGTCCGCCCCGATCACCCGGTGACAGGGCCGCACCACCAGCAGCGGATTCCGCCCGATGGCCGTCCCCACGGCCCGCACCCCGGCCCCCGCCGCACCGACCCGCCGGGCGATCTCCCCGTAGCTGACGGTCGCCCCGTACGGGATCTCCTCCAGCGCCCGCCAGACGCGCCGCTGGAACTCCGTCCCCGCGTCCGCGTACGGGATCTCGAACCGGTCCCGCCGCCCCGCGAAGTACTCCTCCAGCTGCCCCACGGTCTCCCCGAAGGCCTCCGGCGCGTGCGTCCAGCCCTCCAGGACCGTGGCCCCGCCCTTCTGCCCGGGCAGCGACAGCGAGCGCAGCGCGGTACGGCCCCCCGGCGCGAGCTGCCCGACGAGCAGCATCTCCCCCAGGGGGCCGTCGGCGTACGCGTACACGGTGATGTCGGTCATGCCTCCAGTGTGCGAGCCCCGACGACACCCCGGCTGGCGGATTTCGGACACCACCCTCACCGCGAGGGTCCAGCTCCGCCGGGTCGAGACCCAGCGCCGCGCGGACCTCCTCATGGAGCACGACGTAGGCCATGATCCGCTCGTCACCGACAGCGCGGCCCGGGCGGAACCGCCACCGGACTCGTCCGACGGCGCGGACCGGCGAGGGCGGCCGGCGAAACGGTCCCCGGCCGGACGCCCCCGTCGCGCCGGCCGGCGGCGCCGCCGCGGTCAGGCCCGGATCAGCGGTAGTTCACGAACTGCAGCGCGAAGTCGAAGTCCTGGTTCTTCAGCAGCGCGATCACGGCCTGCAGGTCGTCCCGGCTCTTGGAGCTGACCCGCAGCTCGTCGCCCTGCACCTGCGCCTTGACGCCCTTCGGGCCCTCGTCGCGGATGACCTTCGAGACCTTCTTCGCGTTCTCCTGCGAGATGCCCTCCTGGATGGAGGCGAACAGCTTGTACTCCTTGCCGGACAGCTGCGGCTCGCCCTCCACGTCCAGCGACTTAAGCGAGATCCCGCGCTTGATCAGCTTGGACTGGAAGATGTCGAGGATCGCCTTCACGCGCTCCTCACCACTCGCCTGCATCAGGATCTTCTCGCCCGACCACTCGATCTTGGCGTTGGTCCCCTTGA
>NZ_JAPSIW010000499.1 GCF_031178505.1 Streptomyces sp.
TACGACGGCGCTTCGCCGCGGGCGGGGCGCGCGCGCCCTGGCTGCGCGGACCGGCCGGTTATCTCCTCCTGCTCGGCGTGCTGTTCGTGCTGGCCCTGCTGGTGGGCCGCGCGGTCGGCCCCGTACCACCCGAGGTCCGGCCGGGCTGGAGCCCGCCCCGCGAGGAGTCCTGGCGGCACGGGGCCGGCATGGACGGCATGGGTGAGGCACG
The DNA here is from genome assembly GCF_031178505.1 of Streptomyces sp. Taxonomy (GTDB): domain Bacteria; phylum Actinomycetota; class Actinomycetes; order Streptomycetales; family Streptomycetaceae; genus Streptomyces; species Streptomyces gulbargensis. The sequence goes on from NZ_JAPSIW010000499.1 coordinate 212, forward strand.
GTGACCGGCATCGCGGCGGGCGGGACGCTCCGTACGGGAGAGACGGCCGGGACGGGAGCGGCGCGGGACGGTGGCGCCGGGGAACTGGTGACCACGGACCTCGCCGTCGGCGGGATGACGTGCGCCGCGTGCGTGGCGCGGGTGGAGAAGCGGCTCGGCCGCATCGAGGGGGTCACCTCGGGCGTGAACCTGGCCACCGGCCGGGCCCGGGTCCTGCATCCGCCGGAGGTACCGGTGGAGCGGCTCGTGGCGGCGGTCGAACGCGCCGGATACACGGCGGCGCCGCTCAGCCCGGGTGACGCCGGCCCGGGGGCACCGGCGGAGGAAGGGGCGGACGACACGGAGGCGCGGCTGCGCGTCGTCCTCGTGGCCCTCCTCGCCCTGCCGGTCATGGTCGTCTCGATGGTGCCGGCCGCGCAGTTCCTCAACTGGCAGTGGGTGTGCTTCCTGCTGGCCGCGCCCGTGGCGCTGTGGGGCGCGGAGTCGTTCCACCGGGGTGCGCTGCGGGCCCTGCGGCACCGCACGGCGACGATGGACACGCTGGTGAGCCTCGGCGTCCTGGCCTCCTTCCTCTGGTCCGCGTACGCCCTGTTCCTGGGCGGGGCCGGGACGCCCGGCATGCGGATGCCGTTCTCGCTGTCCGCGGGCTCCGCCGACGCCCACGTCTATCTGGAGGCGACGGTCGGCGTGCCGCTGTTCGTGCTGTGCGGGCGGCTCCTGGAGACGCGGGCCCGCCGCCGTACCGGTTCCGCGCTGCGCGCCCTCGCGGAGCTCGCGGTCAAGGACGTGAGCGCCGTCGACGGCCCGGAGGGGGGCGGGGAGCACCGGATTCCGGTCGAACGGCTGCTGCCCGGGGGGCACTTCCTGGTCCGGCCGGGCGAGCGGGTCGCCACGGACGGTGTGGTGGTGCGCGGCGGGGCGGTTCTGGACGTGTCGATGCTGACGGGCGAGAGCGTCCCGGTCGAGGCGGGCCCCGGGGACCGGGTCACCGGCGGGACGCTGGACCTCGGCGGCAGCCTGGTGGTCCGGGCCACCGCGGTCGGCGCCGACACCCAACTGGCCAGAATCACCGCGCTGGTGGTCGAGGCGCAGGCCGGCAAGGCGCGGGCGCAACGGCTCGCGGACCGGGTCGCCGGCGTGTTCGTACCGGCGGTGCTGGCGCTCGCGGTGGCGGTCACGGCGTTCTGGCTGGGCGCGGGCGCCACGGCGCAGGGCGCGGTGACGACCGGCGTCGCGATGCTCGTCGTGGCCTGCCCGTGCGCCCTGGGCCTGGCCACGCCGACGGCGCTCCTGACGGCGACGGGGCGCGGCGCGCAGCTGGGGGTGCTGATCAAGGGGCCCGAGGTCCTGGAACGGCTGCGGGAGATCGACACGGTGGTCCTGGACAAGACCGGGACGCTGACGACCGGCCGGATGCGGCTGCTCGACACGGTGACGGCGGCCGGCTGGGAGCGCGGCGAGGTGCTGCGGCTCGCGGCGGCGGTGGAACGGCTGTCGGAGCATCCCATCGGGCGGGCGGTCGTGGAGGCGGCGGAGAGCGCCGGAGGCAGGGAGCTCCCGGCGGCTCCGGCGTCCGCCCCTCCCCCCGAGGTCGGCGCGTTCGTGGCGATGGCCGGAACCGGGGTGAGCGGGACCGTCGGGGGCCGGCGGGTGCGGGTGCTGCGGCCGCACGCCGCCACCGGGCTGCCGGGGACGCTGGCGGGCGTGCCGGCGGAGGCCGACGCGGCGGGCCGTACGGCCGTGGTGGTGGAGGTGGACGGGGCGCCGGTCGCGGTGCTGGTGCTCGGGGACACGACGCGCCCCGGCGCCGCCCGGGCCGTGGAGCGGCTCCACGCCCTGGGGCTGCGGACGGTGCTGCTCACCGGCGACGGGCCGGGCGCGGCACGGCGGGTGGCGGCCGAGCTCGGCGTCGGGGAGGTGCACTGGTCGGCCTCGCCGGAACGGAAGGCGGAGGTGGTGGAGGAGCTGCGGGCCGCGGGACGGGTGCCGGCGGTGGTGGGCGACGGGGTGAACGACGCGGTGGCACTGGCCCGTGCCGAGCTGGGGATCGCGCTCGGGACGGGGACCGACGCGGCCATCGGGGCGGCCGGGGTGACGCTGGTCCGGGACGACATCCTCGCCGTGGTGCACGCGGTGGAACTGGCACGGCGGGCGCTGGCCGTCATCGGGTCCAATCTCACCTGGGCCTTCAGCTACAACGTGCTCCTGATCCCGGTGGCCGCGGTCGGTCTGCTCCATCCGATGCTGGCCGCGCTGGCTATGTCGGGCAGTTCGCTGCTGGTGGTGGCCAACAGCCTGAGGCTGCGGACGTGGCGGCCGCGCGGGGAGGGGGCCGGCTCACGGTGACGTCGGCAGGGCGGTGACGGTCACCCCGTCACACCTGGGCGGGGAGCAGGCCCTCCCGGAGGGCGGTCACCACGGCCAGGGTCCGGTTGGGGCTGTTCAGTTTGGCGAGAACGTTCGCGACGTGGCGCTTGGCACCGTGCTCGGAGATGTCCAGCCGGCGGGCGATCTGCTTGTTGCTGAGACCGTCCGCAACCAGCGACAGCACCTGCTGCTCCCGGGGGGTCAGGGAGACGGGGCGCGGCGACTTCACGCCGCCGCGCTCCCGGACCTGGGAGAGCAGCTGGCGGGCGAGCGTGGAGGGCATGGAGATCTCGCCTATGGATATCCTGCGAAGGGCGTCGACGAGATCCGCCCTGGTCAGTTCCGACTGTATGAGGAATCCGTCGACGGGTAGACACGCCGCTTGCACGATCATGTGCTGGGCGGCGCTTTCCAGCAGGAAGAGAACCTTGGCCCCCTTTTCGGCCACGTCGCGCAGGGACTCCTCCAGCGCCTCGAATTCGTAGCCCGTACAGGAAATGATGACCAGGTCGACGGGTATTCGGTCGAGACTGCGGGTGAGTTCCTCACAGGACTCGGCTTCGACGAGGTGCCGAATGCTCATGGCGGACAGCATGGTCTTGAGACCTAACCTCGCCATCTCGTTGGGGACGACGAGGGCGACGTCCAGCGCCTCCTCACCCTTCCGAAGGTACTCCTGGACAGGGGTGTGGACGGTCTCGGTCACGACTGGGCCTCCTTGTTTGCTTACCATCGGGGGGCCCGTCCGTCAGGGTGCGCGACGGCGGGGAGTTGGTAGAGCGGCGGAGCACGTGAACGCTGCGGAGCATATGCGCGTCGTGGCATGCCAAAGGGCACACACATGCGTGCCCTCGGACTCCGGCTCGGCCTCGACGCGTTTGTCTTTCGACCGGGTCCTACTATGCGGTGCTAGTAGCCGAGACACTATCCGCCCGGGCACCCCCAGGCAACGACGCCGAAAATCCTCGCCGGGCGGACCGGAATGTTCACGCCACCGCGGTCTCTTCAGGACTACGGCACGTCGACCGGGCCCCTGGAGCGGCCGCCCCGTCGCCCGGTCCGGCCGATCGGGCACCCCCGCTCGGACAGGCCTAAGGACGGGCCGGGCACCGGCGGTGACTGCCTAGCGTGGGGGGCCATGGGAATGGCAGAGACCTCGATACCCCAGGCCCTCGCGCGGGCGGCCGGACACGGCGGCTCGCTGACGGTGCTCGACGCGGCGATGCGGCCGGCCCGGCTGAGTCTGCGCGAACTGGACGAGCGGGCCACGGCGGTGGCCACCGGGCTGCGCCGCGCGGGGGTGGCTCCCGGTGACCGGGTGTGCGTCCTGGCGCCCACCTCGCCGCGGATGCTGCTCGCCCTCTTCGGCCTGTGGCGGCTCGGCGCCGTCGCCGTGATGCTGCCGCACGAACGGCGGGGCGACGCCGGGGAGGCGCGGGCGTTCCTCGCGCACCGGGTGGCGGTGGCCGGGGCGACGGCCCTGCTGACGGACCGGGCGCCGGAGGTACGCGCCCTGCTCGCGGGGTCCCCGGCCGACGGCCCGGCGAGTGAGGTGCCGGACGGGTTCCGGGTGCTCGACCTGGACGAGGCGGCGGCGGGCGTCACCGGCCCGCCGCCGCCCGTACCGGAGGCCGACCGGCTCGGCATGCTGCAGTTCACCTCGGGGACGACCGGTACGTCCAAGGCGGTTCCGGTGCGGCAGGGGCAGCTCGTCGGCAACGTGCTGACCTGCATGGAGGTCCTCGGCATGCGGCCCGGCCACACCTACGTCAGCTGGCTGCCCTTCTACCACGACATGGGCATCGTCTCGGTGGCCGGCCTGCTCGCGCAGGGCGTGCACGCCGTGGTGCTGCCGACGGAGAACTTCCTGCGCCGTCCGTCGTGCTGGATGGAGACGGTGAGCACCTGGCGCGCGGAGATCACGGCGGCGCCCGACTCGGCGTACCGGCTGGCCGCGAAGGCCCAGCAGCTGCGGCCCGCCGCCCTGGACCTGTCCCGGCTGCGGGTGGCGATCAACGGCGCCGAGGCCGTCACCGCGGACATCGTCGACGAGACGCTGCGGGTGCTCGGCACGTCCGGGATGCCGGCCGCGAGCCTCTGCCCGACGTACGGCATGGCCGAGACCACGCTGGTGGTGAGCGCCGCCGGGGCGGACCGCCCGGTCCGGGTCCTCGGCCCGGAGGAGGGTCCGGCCGGCGGCGACGGCTATCCGCGCCCGGCCCGGCCGCTGGTCTCCTGCGGCCGGCCCCTGCCCGGGACCGGGGTGAGCGTCCGGTCGGCGGACGGCCGGGAGCTGCCCGAGGGGCACATCGGCGAGGTGCAGGTGCGCGGGCCCGGAGTGACGGACGGGTACTGGAGGGGGCCCGGGGCGCCGCCGGACACGGCGGGGGTCCTCGCCGACGGCCGGCTGCGCACCGGTGACCTCGGTTTCCTGTACGAGGGCGAGTTGTACGTGTGCGGCCGGATCAAGGACATGATCATCGCCGGTGGCCGGAACCTGTATCCCGAGGACTACGAGATCGCCGCCGACGGTGTCCCGGGCGTGCGGCCCGGGCAGGTGATCGCCTTCTCGCTGCCGGACACCGAGCGCATGGTGGTCGTGGCGGAGGGGATGGGCGGCGAGGAGTCGCTGCGGCGGACGGCCCGCGAGCTGTTCGACCGGCTGCGGACCACGGTGCAGCACGCGCCCGCCGAGGTCGTCGTGGTGCGGGCGGCGACGCTGCCGAAGACCTCCTCCGGCAAGAAGCGGCGCGGAG
>NZ_JAPSIW010000500.1 GCF_031178505.1 Streptomyces sp.
TGTCCTTCATCCGGTGCAGCAGGGTCTGCGTGCCGTACGTACCGGCCGCGATGACCACCCGGCGGGCGGTGAAGGTCCGCCCCCGGCCCTTCTTCCGGTTGTCGGTGGGCAGTGTCCGGACGGCGAAGCCGCCCCGCGAGTCCTCGGTGACGGCGACCACGGAGGTCATGGGGTGGACCTCGGCGCCGGCCCGTTCGGCGAGGTGGAGGTAGTTCTCGTTGAGGGTGTTCTTGGCACCGTGGCGGCAGCCGGTCATGCACTCGCCGCACTCGATGCAGGCGCGGCGCGAGGGGCCCGCGCCGCCGAAGAACGGGTCGGGCACCTCCCCGCCCGGCTTCGCCGTCGCCGTACCCGGGCCGTCCCCGCTCACCGCGTCCTTGCCGTCGCCGAAGAAGACGCCGACCGGTGCCATGTGGAAGGTGTCGCCGATGCCCATGGCCTGGGCGGCGGCCTTCAGGTGCACGTCGGAGGGGGTCGTCGTCGGGTTGAGCCGGACGCCCAGCATCCGCTTGGCCTGGTCGTAGTACGGAGCCAGTTCGGAGCGCCAGTCGGTGATGTCCTTCCACTGCGGGTCGTCGAAGAACGGCGCGAGCGGTTCGTAGAGCGTGTTGGCGTAGTTGAGCGAGCCGCCGCCGACCCCGGCGCCCGCGAGGACCATCACGTTGCCGAGCAGGTGGATGCGCTGGATGCCGTAGAGGCCGAGCGCGGGTGCCCACAGGAAGTTCTTCAGGTCCCAGGAGTTCTTGGGCAGCTCGTGCCGCGCGAAGCGGCGGCCGGCTTCCAGGACGCCCACCCGGTAACCCTTCTCGGTCAGCCGCAGGGCCGTGACCGAGCCGCCGAAGCCGGAGCCGACGACGATGACGTCGTAGTCGTACGAGCCGTCCTCGTCCTGATTTCGGGCAGGGGGAACCGCGGTCATGACTCTCCTCGTACGAAAAAGGTGCGGAACGGACAGACGAGCGGAGCGCGCGACGCCGGAGCCGGCGGTCGGCCCCGGGACGGGCGTCGGGCGCGGGCGGCCGGGTTCAGCGCAGGCGCAGGGCCTTCATCGCCTTCAGCGACGCGGTCATGAACGCGGCGTACTTCTCGTCGTCCATCCCGAAGGAGGGCGCGAGCGGGAGCAGCCGCTGCTGGGCGACGGTCTGGGCCTCGGTGTACTTGAGGATGCCCTCCGAGCCGTGGCGGCGGCCGAGGCCGGAGTCCTTCATGCCGCCCATCGGGGACTGCACGCTGCCGTAGGCGGGGGCGTATCCCTCGTTGATGTTGACGGTGCCGGTGCGCAGGCGGGCGGCGACGGCGTGGCCGCGGCGCGAGTCCTTCGTCCAGACCGAGGAGTTGAGCCCGTAGGGCGTGGCGTTGGCGAGCTCGACGGCCTCGTCCTCGTCGCTGAAGCGGTAGATCGAGACGACGGGGCCGAAGGTCTCCTCGGCGCAGACGGCCATCGGGGCCTCGACGCCGTCGAGGATGGTCGGCTCGTAGAAGAGGGGGCCGATGTCGGGGCGGGCGACGCCGCCGGCGACGAGTGTGGCGCCCTTGGCGACGGCCTCCTCGACGTGGCGGCTGACCGTCTCCAGCTGCCGTTCGCCGACGAGGGAGCCCATGTCGGCCCCGTACGCGAGGGAGTTGCCGAGCCGCATCGCCCTCGTGCGGGCGGCGAAGCGGGCCACGAACTCGTCGGCGACGGACTCGTGCACGTACAGCCGCTCGATGGAGATGCAGAGCTGGCCGGCGGAGGAGAAGCAGGCGCGGACGGCTCCGGCGGCGGCCTTCTCGATGTCGGCGTCCTCGAGGACGAGCATGGCGTTCTTGCCGCCGAGTTCGAGGGAGACGCCGACGAGCCGGGCGGCGGCACCCTGGGCGACCTCGCGGCCGGTGCGGGTGGAGCCGGTGAAGGAGACGTAGTCGGCGTGCCGGACGACCTCGGGGCCGACGACCGGGCCCTCGCCGAGGACGACCTGGAAGACCTCGGCCGGCAGGCCGGCCTCGATCAGCAGGTCGCGGGCCCACAGGGCGGTGAGCGCGGTCTCGGTGTCGGGCTTCATGACGACGGCGTTGCCGGAGACGAAGGCGGGCAGCGCGTCGCCGACGGAGAGCTCCAGCGGGTAGTTCCAGGGCGCGATCTGGCCGACGACCCCGCGCGGCTGGCGCAGCTCGGTGACCTTGGTGAGGGTCGGTACGACACCGGTGTGGCGCCGGGGGCGCAGGTAGGCGGAGGCCCTGCGCCCGTAGTGGCGGGCGGCGACGGCGACGGCCTGGACCTCCTCGTGGGCGTGCAGGCGCGCCTTGCCGGTCTCCAGCTGGATGAGGTCGAGGATCTCGCCCTGCCGCTGGAGGACGAGGTCGTGGAAGCGCAGGAGGACGGCCGCGCGGGCGCGGACCGGGGTCGCGGCCCAGACGGACTGGGCGGCGCGGGCCCGGCGGAAGGCCTCGGCCACGTCCTCAGGGGTGGACTCGGGCAGGTCCGCCAGTTTCTCCCCGGTGAAGGGCGTGTGGTTGGCCGTGCGGCCCGAGCCGACGACGCCGCGGACGAGGCGGGCGACCACCTCGGGCGTCACGACGTCGGCGGCCGTCCGGGCGCCGGCGGGCGCGGGGGCGACCGGGTTGGTCGCGCCGGCGGGGGCCGCGGGGCGGGCCGGCCGCGCCACGGTGGCGGCGTCGGCGTCTTCGGCGGGAACCGGGAGGGCGGCGGGGGCCTGCGAGTCCGTCATGAGGGCGAGGGTAAGCGGCCCCGGAGGCTTTGGGTACCCGTCGGTAACGCGTTTTCACCCCGCGCACACATCGCGCCAGCGATCACTGGCACATAAGCCCTGATCAGGGGCTTGAGGCCGTCGAAGGCCGCATGCGGAGATTTTCACGACTCCGGTGGCGGCCTCAGGGGGCCGGTCGGGAACCCGGCGCGCGCCAGTGCTGGAGCACGATGTCGAACTGCTCGCGGGTGGTGGCCCAGCTCGACTCCGGTGACGACATGTACACGGCGTACTCCGTACCGTCGTCGCCGTAGTAGATCTGGTCGATCGCGTGCCGGGGGCCGGGGAAGGTCTTCTGCTCGGTCCAGGTGAACTCCCACAGGGCCGAGCGGGCCTGGTCGCGGTAGGTGTTCTGGTGCAGCTTCACGCGCGCGTACCCCGGGAGCCGCGTCCGCACGGTGTCCTCCAGGTCGAGGGCGTGCAGGTACGGGTTCTCGAAGTCGGGGTCGCGGTCGACGCTGATCCGGATGCGGTGGCGGCCGTTGTCGGGCGTGTAGTCGATGTTGTCGCCGTCCTGCTGCCGCTTCCAGCCGTCCGGTACGAGGAGGCCGAAACCCGCCGGGTCCTCGACGCGGTGCCAGCCGGCCGGGACGGCGCCCGCCGGACCGGTGGCGGGGGCCGTGCCGGTCGCGGTGGGGCGGGGCCCCGCTCCCTGGTCGCGGCCCGCGTACTGCATGGCGGCGAAGACCGCGCCGCCCGCGACGAGCCCCGCGAGCAGGGCGGCCAGCGCGGCCGTACGCCACCGGCCACGGGCAGAGGAGGGGTCACCGGACCGCGGGAGGCCGGGGACGGCCGGGGTGGTGGGAGGGCGTCCGGCCACCTGCGCTTCCGTGTCCGTGGGGCGCGGACCCGTGCCGTGGATTCCCGGCACGTGCGGCAGCCGGGCGGTGGTGGAGGGCCCGGTGGACGGAAGGGCCGTCGTACGGCCATCGGCGCCGGCCCCCGCCCCGGAACCACCGCGGCCGGGGTCCCGGCCCGGGGCGTCGCCGTCCGGGTCCACGGACGACGGGCCGGGGCCGGTGACCGAGGCGAGGTCGCCGCGCCGCACCCGCTGGGTGGGGACGTACGCCTGGGCCGTCCGCGGCGTCCGGCCCTCCATGGCGTCGAGCAGCATCCGCTCGGCCTCGTCGGCGCGCGGGCGCTGCTCCGGGTCCTTGCGGAGCAGCGCGACGATGACGGGGGCGAGCGGCCCGGCGTTCTCCGGGTGCGGCGGCTCCTCCGTCACGACGGCCTGCATGGTGCTGATGGGCGAGGTGCGCCGGAAGGGCGAGGCGCCCTCCACCGCCGCGTACAGGGTGGCCCCCAGGGACCACAGGTCGGAGGCGGGTCCGGGATCGCCGCCCCGTACCCGCTCGGGCGCCAGGTAGTCGATGGAGCCGACGAGTTCACCGGTGCGGGTGATCGAGGAGTCCCCCTCGATCGCCGCGATGCCGAAGTCGGTGATCAGGACGCGCCCGTCCTTGGCCAGCAGGACGTTGCCCGGCTTGACGTCCCGGTGCAGCACGCCCGCGGCGTGCGCGGCGCGCAGGGCGCCGAGGACGTGGAGTCCGATCCGGGCCGCCTCGCGGGGCTCGATCGCCCCGGACTCCTTGGTGGCGTCGGCGAGGGACGGGCCGTCGACGTACTGCATGACGATCCACGGCCGGTCGTCGTGTTCGAGCACGTCGTGGACGGTCACCACGCCGGGGTGGGTGATGCGGGCGGCGGCCCGCGCCTCCTTCTGCGTACGCGCGTGCAGGACGAGCCGGTCGGCCTCGGCCACGAACCGGCCGGCCGTCAGTTCCTTGACCGCCACCACCCGGTGCAGCACCTCGTCGTGCGCGCGCCAGACCTTGCCCATGCCGCCGCGTCCTATGGACTCGGCCAGCCGGTACCGACCGTGGAGCAGCAGCCCCGCTCCTGTGCTCTGAGAATGTTCCACTTGCCCCCGCCCGTTCCTTCGGATGCCAGGTTACGGAGGGAGGTACACGGGGCGGAACCTCGGGGCTGGCAAAGGAACAGCACTGTGACCAGGGGCCCCTGAGGGAGCGACGGTTCCGCCCCGGTGGCGGGTGTGCCGGTCGCATGGCCCCGGGACGTCGGCGCGGCGTCCCCGGCGACGGGAAGCCTCCGCGTCACCGGCCGGGGCGGAAGCCCTTCACGGCCTGGTCGTGGATCTCGGTGACCTTGTCCCGTTCCCCGTAGGGGCCGATGACCTGGACGACGTGGTACCGGCCTCCGTCGACGAGGGCGAGGTTGCGGACGAACACCTCACGGCCGGTGCTGTCCAGCCACCAGTAACTGCCGGTCGCCGTCGCGGTCCTGCCGATGTCGACCCGGCGGGTCTGCTCCGCGCCCGACCAGCTGGAGGCCCGCCACGGCTCCAGCTCGCGCTCCCTGGCGTTCTGGTACTCCAGCGGGTCCGAGCCGTGGTCGCGCACGGAGTCCCGGCCGGGGACCACGATCATCGTGAAGTCACCGCCCGTGTAGCGGACCTGCCCGGCGTCGTTGACGGGGCTGCGCCGCCAGTCCCGGGGCACCCCGACCCGGAACCCCTCCGGGTCCTGCCGCAGTACGTACCCGGCGGCCAGGGCGGGGGCCGAGGG
>NZ_JAPSIW010000501.1 GCF_031178505.1 Streptomyces sp.
CGGACGAACGCCCATGACCTCCGCCACTCCCTCCGAAGTCGCCGCGCTCCTCGCCCGCGCCCACCGGCTCGGCGCCGACCCCCGCACCACCAACTACGCGGGCGGCAACGCCTCCGCCAAGGGCACCGTCAGCGACCCCGTGACCGGCGGCGACGTGCCGCTCCTGTGGGTCAAGGGCTCGGGCGGCGACCTGGGCACGCTCACCGAGGACGGGCTCGCGGTGCTCCGCCTCGACCGGCTGCGCGCCCTGAAGGAGGTGTACCCGGGGGTCGGACGCGAGGACGAGATGGTCGCCGCCCTCGACCACTGCCTGTACGGGAAGGGCGGCGCGGCCCCTTCCATCGACACCGCCATGCACGGTCTGGTCGACGCCGCGCACGTCGACCATCTGCACCCGGACGCGGGCATCGCGCTCGCCTGCGCCGCCGACGGGGAGAAGCTCACCGCCGACTGCTTCGGCGACAGCGTCGTCTGGGTGCCGTGGCGCCGCCCCGGCTTCCAGCTGGGCCTGGACATCGCCGCCGTCAAGGAGGCGCATCCGGAGGCGATCGGCTGCGTCCTCGGCGGGCACGGCATCACGGCCTGGGGCGACACCTCCCAGGAGTGCGAGCGCCGCTCGCTGCACATCATCCGCACCGCCGAGGCCTTCCTCGCCGAGCGGGGCCGGCCCGAGCCCTTCGGGCCGGTCGTCGAGGGGTACGCGGCGCTGCCGGAGGCCGCCCGGCGGGAACGGGCCGCGGCCCTCGCCCCGTACGTCCGGGCGATCGCCTCCCAGGACGTGCCCCGCGTCGGCCACTTCACCGACTCGGAGACCGTGCTCGACTTCCTGGCCCGCGCCGCGCATCCGAAGCTCGCCGCGCTCGGCACCTCCTGCCCCGACCACTTCCTGCGCACCAAGGTCCGGCCGCTCGTCCTGGACCTGCCGGCCGACGCGCCCCTGGAGCGGACGGTGGCCCGGCTGCGCGAACTGCACACCGCCTACCGGGAGGAGTACACGGCCTACTACACGCGGCACGCCGGCGCCGGCTCGCCGCCGATGCGGGGCGCGGACCCGGCGATCGTCCTGGTGCCGGGCGTGGGCATGTTCTCCTTCGGGCCGGACGCGCAGGGCGCCCGGGTGGCGGGCGAGTTCTACGTCAACGCGATCAACGTGATGCGCGGGGCCGAGGCGGTCTCCTCGTACGCCCCGATCGAGGAGGCGGAGAAGTTCCGCATCGAGTACTGGGAGCTGGAGGAGGCGAAGCTGCGGCGGATGCCGGCGCCCCGCCCGCTGGCCGGCCGGGTCGCGCTGGTGACCGGGGCGGGCAGCGGCATCGGCCGGGCGGTGGCGCACCGGCTCGCCGCCGAGGGCGCCTGTGTGGTGGTCGCGGACCGTGACGCGGACGGGGCCGCGGCCGTGACGGAGGAGCTGGGCGGCCGGGACCGGGCGGTGGCCGTCACGGTGGACGTCACCTCGGAGGAACAGATCGCCACCGCCTTCCGGACCGCGCTCCTCGCCTTCGGCGGGGTCGATTTGGTCGTGAACAACGCCGGGCTCTCCCTCTCCAAGCCGCTGCTGGAGACCACGGCGGCGGACTGGGACCTCCAGCACGACGTGATGGCGCGCGGCTCCTTCCTGGTGTCCCGGGAGGCGGCGCGCGTCATGATCGCGCAGGGGCTCGGCGGGGACATCGTCTCCGTCGCCTCCAAGAACGCGGTCTTCGCCGGTCCTGACAACATCGCCTACTCCGCCGCCAAGGCCGACCAGGCCCATCAGGTGCGGCTGCTCGCCGCCGAACTGGGCCGGCACGGCATCCGCGTCAACGGCGTCAACCCGGACGGGGTGGTGCGGGGTTCGGGAATCTTCGCCGGCGGCTGGGGGGCGCGGCGCGCCGCCATGTACGGCATCCCCGAGGAGGAGCTGGGCGCCTTCTACGCGCGGCGGACCCTGCTGAGGCAAGAGGTGCTGCCGGAGCACGTGGCCGACGCGGTGTTCGCGCTGACCGGCGGGGACCTGAGCCGTACGACGGGACTGCTCGTCCCGGTGGACGCGGGCGTCGCCGCGGCGTTCCTGCGGTGAGCGGGCGGACGGAGACGTTCGCGGCGGTCGACCTCGGGGCCACCAGCGGCCGGGTGATCCTGGGGCGGGTGGGGCACGACACGCTCGGCCTCACCGAGGTGCACCGCTTCCCCAACGTGCCGGTGCGGCTGCCGGACGGTCTGCGCTGGGACGCCCTGGCCCTGTTCCGGGGCGTCCTCGACGGGCTGCGCGCGGCGGCGGCGCGGGGCCCGGTCGCGTCGGTGGGCGTGGACACCTGGGCGGTGGACCACGGGCTGCTCGACGCCGACGGGGTGCTGCTCGGGGCCCCGTTCCACTACCGGGACGGGCGGACGGAGGGGGTGGCGGAGCGGATCCGGGAGGCGGTCGGGGCGGCGGAGCTGTACCGGGTGACGGGCCTGCAGCACCTGGCGTTCAACACGCTCTTCCAGCTGGCCTCGGCCTCGGCGAGCGCCCACATGGCGGCGGCCAGGACGATGTTGCTGATGCCGGACCTGTTCACGTACTGGCTGACCGGGACGGTCGGGGCGGAGGTGACCAACGCGTCGACGACCGGGCTGCTCGACGCCCGCTCCGGCCGGTGGTCGGCGGAGCTGGCCGCCCGGGCGGGGATCGCGCCGGGGCTGCTGCCGCCGCTGCGCTCCCCCGGTGATCCCGCGGGCCCGGTCCTGCCGTACGTGGCCGAGGCGACCGGGCTCGCGCCGGGGACGCCGGTGACGACGGTCGCCTCGCACGACACCGCGTCGGCGGTGGCCGCCGTCCCGGCGACGGAACCGGAGGTGGCGTTCGTGTCCTGCGGCACCTGGTCGCTCGCCGGCCTCGAACTGCCGGCCCCGGTCCTCACCGAGGAGGCGCGGGCGGCGAACTTCAGCAACGAGCGGGGCGTCGACGGCACGGTCCGCTTCCTGCGGAACGTCATGGGCCTCTGGCTGTGGGAGGAGTGCCGGCGCACCTGGGAGGGCCGGGGCCACGCCGTGGACCTGCCGGCGCTGCTCGGCGCGGCGGAACGCGTGACGCCCTTCGCCTCGCTGATCGACCCCGACGCGCCCGAGTTCCTGGCCCCCGGTGACATGCCGGCACGGATCCGGGCGTACTGCCGGCGCACCGGGCAGCCGGTGCCGCAAAGCCCGGCGGAGGTGCTGCGCTGCGTCCTGGAGAGCCTGGCGCTCGCGCACCGGACGGTCCTGCGGCGGGCCGCCGCGCTCGCGGGCCGGTCCGTGCGCCGGATCCATCTGGTGGGCGGCGGCGCGCGGAACGCGCTGCTGTGCCGGCTGACCGCCGACGCCACCGGGCTGCCGGTCGTCGCGGGCCCGGCCGAGGCCACGGCCGTCGGCAACGTCCTGGTGCAGGCGCGGGCCGCCGGGCTGGTCGGGGACCTGCCCTCGATGCGCCGGCTCGTCGCGCGGACGCAGCCCCTGCGACACTACCTACCGCGGGGCGACGGCTCGGCCTGGGACCGTGCCGCCGCCCGACTGGAGCCGTCGTCCCCGAGGAACTGCTGATGCGCGTCGCCCTCTTCGTCACCTGCGTCAACGACGCCGTGTTCCCGGCGACGGGCGTGGCGACGGTCCGGCTCCTGGAGCGGCTGGGGGTCACGGTGGAATTCCCCGCGGCCCAGAGCTGCTGCGGGCAGCCACAGTTCAACACCGGATACCGGCGGGAGACGGAACCGCTGGTGCGGCGCACCGTGCGGGCCTTCGCCGGGTACGAGCACGTGGTGGTGCCCTCGGGGTCCTGCGCGGCGATGGTCCGCCACCACTATCCGCCGTTCGGACGACAGGCGGCGGAACTGGCGCCGCGCGTGTACGAGTTGACGGAGTTCCTGGTCGACGTCCTGGGGGTGACGGACGTGGGCGCGTACTTCCCGCACCGGGTGACGTACCACCCGTCCTGCCACGGTCTGCGGCTCCTCGGGCTCGGGGAGCGGCCGCGCCGGCTCCTGGAGGCGGTGAGGGGCCTGGACCTGGTGGAGCTGCCGGGCGCCGAGGAGTGCTGCGGCTTCGGCGGAACCTTCGCGGTGAAGAACCCGGACGTCTCCGCCGCGATGGGGGCGGACAAGTTGACGAACGCCCTGGCGACCGGTGCGGGTGTGCTGTGCGGCGCGGACAATTCCTGTCTGCTGCACCTGGGCGGCATGGCGAGCCGGCGGGGCGCGCCGCTGCGGACGGTGCACCTGGCGGAGATCCTGGCGAGCACGGAAGAGGAGCCCTGGCGGTGAGCGGAACCTTCGTCGGCATGCCGGCGTTCCCGGAGGCGGCGCGGGCGGCGGTCGGCGATCCGACGCTGCGCGCCAATCTGCGGCACGCGACCCACACGATCCGCGACAAGCGGGCACGGGCGGTGGCCGAACTGGACGACTGGGCGGAGCTGCGCGAGGCGGGCCGACGGATCAAGGACCAGACGCTCCGTCACCTCGACGCGTACCTGCTCCAGTTGGAGGAGGCGGTGACGGCGGCGGGCGGGACGGTGCACTGGGCGGCCGACGCGGCGGAGGCGAACGAGATCGTCACCTCCCTGGTACGCGCCACCGGGGAGACGGAGGTCGTCAAGGTCAAGTCCATGGCCACGCAGGAGATCGGGCTCAACGAACACCTGGCGGCGGAGGGGATCTCCGCGTACGAGACGGATCTGGCGGAGCTGATCGTGCAGCTCGGCGAGGACCGCCCCTCGCACATCCTGGTGCCGGCCATCCACCGCAACCGGGGGGAGATCCGGGACATCTTCCGCGCGCGGATGGGGGCCTGGGGGCGGCCGGCGCCGGAAGGGCTGGGGGACGCTCCGGCCGAGCTGGCCGAGGCGGCACGGCTGCATCTGCGGGAGAAGTTCCTGCGGGCGAAGGTCGGGATCTCGGGGGCCAACTTCATGGTGGCCGAGACCGGCACCCTCGTCGTGGTGGAGTCGGAGGGCAACGGCCGGATGTGCCTGACCCTGCCGGAGACCCTGATCTCCGTGGTCGGCATCGAGAAGGTGGTGCCGACCTGGCGGGACCTGGAGGTGTTCCTGCAGACCCTGCCGCGTTCCTCGACGGCTGAGCGCATGAACCCGTACACGAGCATGTGGACGGGGACGGCGGACGGCGACGGGCCGCGCGCCTTCCATCTGGTGCTGCTCGACAACGGGCGCACCGCCGCGCTCGCCGACGAGGTGGGGCGGCAGGCGCTGCGCTGCATCCGCTGTTCGGCCTGTCTCAACGTGTGCCCGCCGGCCCGCTCGTACACCGGGCACACGTACGGCTCGGTCTACCCGGGCCCGATCGGCGTCAGGACGGCGCAGCTGCGCGGTACCGCGAGCG
>NZ_JAPSIW010000502.1 GCF_031178505.1 Streptomyces sp.
CGCCCGTGTAGCGGACCTGCCCGGCGTCGTTGACGGGGCTGCGCCGCCAGTCCCGGGGCACCCCGACCCGGAACCCCTCCGGGTCCTGCCGCAGTACGTACCCGGCGGCCAGGGCGGGGGCCGAGGGGTCGGCGGCGGGCGGCGGGGCGGTGCTCGTGGCGGGGCGGCCCGGGTCCGACGGTGAGGTGCCGGACGGGGGCGGGGCCGAGGACGGCCCGCTCGTCGCCGGCCCCGTAGGGGATCCCGTGGGGGACGCCGACCCGGCGGGCGCCTCGCCCTTTCCGGGCAGTGCGAGGACCGCGTACGCGACGGCCCCGGCGAGCAGCAGCAGGACGAGGAGCAGCAGCGTCAGGCCGAGCGCGCGGGGGGAGCGCCCCCGGTCCGCGCCGGGAGCCGCCGCGGCTCCGCGGGGGGCACGCTGCGGCAGCTCCTCCGCGAACAGCTCGTGGGCCGGGACCTCCACGTACTCGCGCGCGGCCGGGCGCGGGGCCGCGCCCCGGTCCGAGGACCGCTCGCCGGGAGCGCCCGGGGCGCGGTCGGGGCCGCGCTTGTGACGGGCGCGACCCGCCCCCGCCCCCGCCCTGCCACGCCACCGCCGGCGCACCAGCTCACCGCGCCGGCGGACGATCGGCAGCCGGGTCTCGTCGAAGGACGGCAGGGGTACGACGCCGACGCCCGCCTCCGGTTCCGGCGCCGACCGGACGAGGGAGCGCAGCCAGCCGCGCAGTTCCTCGACGTCCGGGCGCTCGGTGGGGTCCTGGCGCAGCAGGGACTCCACGACCGGGCGCAGCGGTCCGGACTCCTCGGCGAAGGCGGGCGGCTCGGAGCAGACCATCTGGACCAGTTCGGCCGCGTTGTCCTCCGGGTAGGGGGCGTGCCCCTGGACGGCCCGGTAGAGCAGCGCGCCGAGGGCCCAGAGGTCGGTGGCGGGGCCGATGGGCGGGGCGAGGCGCCAGTTGTCGTACACCGGCCCGGCCTGCTCGGGGGCCCAGCGCTCGGTGACGGCGCCGACCACGGCGATCCGGGTCTGCCGGGCGCGTTCGGCGGCGAGCCGCGTGGTGGGGCCACGGTAGAGCTCCGGGTCCGGCGCGCCGGCCGGGACCGGGGCGGTGACGGCTTCACGGCCGGCGGCGGGGTCCGGGGTGGCGGGGGTGAAGCCGGACGGGAGGGAGGGCAGGGCGGGGCGGCCCGGAGCGGGCGGCACCGGTGCGCGTCCGGGACCGGCGGGCCCGCCGCCACCGGCGGGGATCGGGCCGGATCCGTCCCGCGCGGCGTGCGGGCCGTCGCTCCAGTTGCCCCTCAGCATCACGCGGGGCGGACCGGCCTGGGGGCCGCGGCCCTCGTCCGTACCGTCCTCGTCCTCGTCGTCCTCGTCGTCCTCGTCGTCCTCCGCGTCGTCGGCGGCCGTACGGGACCACCACTGGGGTGCCGGTCCGCTCGGGGGCGGCGTGGGAGGGCCCGGCGGGGCGGGGAGCGCGGGGGGCTCGGGGGCGGCGGGCGGCTCCACGGGGGCGGGGCGCTGGACCGGCAGGGCTCCCGTCCCGCCGAGCCGCGCGGCGGCGCGGGCGCCCGCCCGGTAGGCGGCGATGGCCCCCGCGCGGGCGGCCCGGGCGTCGGCCGTGGGCGCCGCCTGCGCGGACGGCGGGGTCGGGCGGGGCTCCGGGCGCGGGGGCGTCCCCCGCCCGTACGGGTCGGCCCCGTAGGGGGAGGGTCCGGCCCCGTAGGGGTCGCTGCCGTACGGGGCGGGGCCGTGGCCCCTCTCCCCCTCGGCGCCGGGCTCGTCCGGCCCCGCGTACGGCCCTTCGTCCTCGGACCCGGGGTGCTCCCCGGAAGCCGGGCCGCCGTGGGCACCGGGGTCGCCGTACTCCGCGTGGTCCCGTGCCCCCGGGTACGTACCGGCGCTCCCGGACTCGTCCGGGGAGCCGCCGGGCGGCAGGCCGTAGGCGTCGGAGGCGCGCTCCCCGCCGTACCCGCGCGTCCGGTCGTCGTCGCCCTCGTACCCGCCGTCGCCCTCGTACCCGTCGTGGGCCTGCCCGTCGGCGTAGTCCTCGTGGTCGGCGTGGTCGGCGTGGTCGGCGTAGTCGTCGTAGTCGTCGTCGGCGGCGTACGCGTAGCCGTCGTCGCCCCCGGCGTCCTCCTGGTCCTCGTCGTCCTCGGGAACCTCGTAGATCTCCGCCTCGTACGGCTCCTCGTCGGCATGGGCCGGAGCCGGGCGGTAGGAGGGAGGCGCGGCGAAGTCGTCGGGGCCCGGGCCGTGGTCGGGCTCCGGGACGGGCGCGTACCCGCAGAGGGCCTCCTCCGCCGCGCCGACGGCGAGGCCGGTGAGGACGACGCGGCCGTCCTCGCACACCAGGACGGTGCGAGGGGTGATGTTGCGATGGACCCAGCCGTGCGCGTGGAGGGCGCGCAGGGCGGTGAGGACGTCGGCGCCTATCTCCGCGGCGCGGTAGGGGCTCAGGGGCCGCTCGGCGAGGAGTGCCGCCAGCGGGGTGGCACCCACGAGTTCGCTCACTATCCAGAGTGAACCGGCCTCCGCGAACACGTCGAAGACCTGGTCGAGCAGCGGATGGTCGGGGATCTGGGCGGCGGCCTGAGCGGCCTCGATCGCCCGGCGCACGACCGGTTCGGCGGGGCGGCGGGTGGCCCGGCCGGGCCGCCCGTAGGGGGCGGCGGTGTCGTGACCGGGCGCACCGTCGAGGACCTCGGCGTCGACGAACTCGGGCAGCGGCACCTGACGGATCAGCACTTCCTGGCCGCTGTAGGTGTCGAAGGCCCGGGTCTCGGCCAGGTCGGAGGAGTCGGTGCCGGTGTCCGCGCCGCCGTCCGTCCGGGCCGGTGCGGGCAGACGGTAGCGGTCCGCGAGCACCCTTCCCGCGTACTCGTCCACGACGCCTCCCCACGCGCGCACGCTGTCCCCCGTGAACCCGCGGTTCCCTCGCGCTCCCCGGATCCGGCCTCTCACGATACGGGCCCCGCTCAGTCCTTGGGGGTGAACGTGGCGAACGCCGTCTCCCGCAGGGTCCGGCACTCCGGCCCGTCCCATTCGTCCGCCTTGCAGCTGATCATGAGGGCGTAACCGTGCCGGGCGTCCACCTTGAAGCCGCGGTTGAGGACGCGGACGCGCACCCCCTGCTGCGTGCGCTCGAACTTCCAGTCGGCGACGGTCGGGTAGCCCTTGAAGGAGACGGTGTCGATGCCGAGGTGGCGGTAGCCGTTGCTGCTGGCCGCGACGCCGGAGACGGCCGCCGCCCAGGCGGCCTTGGCGTCGTCCTTCGGGCTGGCGTTGTGGTCGACCTGGATGCGCGGGAAGCCTCCGCTCTCGCTGAAGACGCCGCCGTCGCTGTATCCCTTGATCGGCCGGAGGCGGAAGGAGGCGGGCATGGCCATGGTGAAGTGGAAGCGGTCGTTGGTGACGAGGGTGTAGCCGGCGGGCAGGGCGGCGCCGGTGCCGCCGGGCTTGCCCGAGGGGGTCACCCCGGTCCGGCCGCCGGTCTGCCCCGTCGAGCCGGTGGATCCGGTCGCGTCGGCCGAGCCCGAGGTGCCGGTGTCGCCGGGCTCGGCGCCGCCCTGCTGGCCGGGGTCGCCCGGGGACTGCCCGCTGCCGCCGTCGGCGCCCTGTCCTCCGCCGTCGCCGCCCGCCGTGGCTCCGGCGGACGTGGTGCCGCCGGCCGTGTCCTGGCCCGTCGGCTCCTTGTCCCCGCCGCCGAACGTGAGGGCCAGGATCGTGCCGAGCACGGCGAGGACGGCGACCGCCGCGATGATCACCAGGGTGCGGCGCGGTACGACATCGGTCAGCGGCGCGCGCGCCGGAGCCGTCCTGCCACCGCCCCGGAGGTGGTCGGGCCGGGGCGTCGCGGCCGGCTCGGCCTTCGTCGCGGCGGCCGCGTTCCGTACGGACTTCAGCGCGCCGCGGACCCGGTCGGTGGCCGCGTCGGCGGGCTTTTCGCGCGGGGCCACGGGGGCCTTCGGCGCGCGCTGGGGACGCGGCAGCACCGGGATGGCCATGGTGACGTCCGGCGCGGGCGCGGGCACCGGAGTGGCGGGCGCGTCGAGGACGGCCTTCAGCAGGACGCGGGCACCGGCGTCGTCGAGCCGCTGCGCCGGGTCCTTGGCGAGCAGGCCGTAGATGACCTTCTCCAGCTCGGGGCCGGCGTTCTTGGGCGGGTCGACGGGCTCGGTCATCACCGCGGTGAGGGTGGCGATGGCGGAACCCTTGTCGTACGGCGGGCTGCCCTCCACCGCCGCGTACAGCAGTCCGCCCAGCGACCACAGGTCGGCGGCGGGGCCGGGCTTGTGGCCGCGGGCGCGCTCGGGCGAGATGTACGAGGGGGCGCCGACGAGCATGCCGGTGGAGGTGATCGAGGGGTCACCCTCGACCTGGGCGATGCCGAAGTCGGTGAGGACGACCCGGCCGTCGTCGGCGATCAGCACGTTGGAGGGCTTCACGTCGCGGTGCAGGATGCCCTCGCGGTGCGCGGAACGCAGGACGTCGAGGATGGCGAGACCGACCTCGGCGGCGCGGCGGGGACTGAGCGTGCCGTCCTCGCGCACGGCGTCGGCGAGGGACTTGCCCTCGATCAGCTCCATGACGATCCAGGGGCGGTCGTCCTCGTCGACGACGTCGTAGACGGTCACGGCGCCGTTGTTACGGATCCGGGCGATGGCCTTCGCCTCGCGCAGGGTCCGGGTGATGAGGCGTCGCTTCTCGTCCTCGTCGATGCTGTTGGGGAAGCGGAGCTCCTTGACGGCCACGGTGCGGCCGAGGGTCTCGTCCACCGCGCGCCACACGGTGCCCATGCCTCCGCGCCCGAGGACGACGCCGAGGCGGTAGCGGCCCGCGAGCAGGCGGCCCTCGCCGGCCGGCGCGGTGCCGGAGGCGGGCGTCTTGCGGAACCGGTCGCCGCCGAGGCCCGCCCGGGTCCCGTCGCCGTCCCCGGCGCCGAAACCGGCCGACCCGGTGGACGGCTCGGTCCCCCGCAGCCGCCCGGCCGGCGGTGTGGCGGCGGCCGACGCACCGGTGCCCGACGCCGTGCCGGAGCCGTCGGCCGACGCCTCCGTACCCGTGTCCGGCGTCGCCGCGCCGGTTCCGGAGGCACTGCCCGTACCCGTGCCGTGCCCGTCGCTGTCGGTCCGGCCGGTGGGGAGGGTCTTCGTCCTCGCGTCCGCGCCCGGGGCCGCGGTGCCGGCGGCCGGGGAACCGGCGTCGGACGCCACGTCATCCTTCGGGTCGTCAGACCGCTTCTCGTCCACCGGGGTCGACGCACCGCCGGACCCGGCCGGAGCGTCTGGTTCCGCCATGTCGGCGGGCT
>NZ_JAPSIW010000503.1 GCF_031178505.1 Streptomyces sp.
CCGGGCGCCTGCGCGAGGGTCAGGAAGACGTCCGACATGGGCGCGGAGGTGAACCACTTGTGCCCGGTCAGCGCGTACAGGCCGGGCTCCCCGGCGGGGACGGCCCGTGTGGTGTTCGCCCGGACGTCCGAACCGCCCTGCTTCTCGGTCATCGACATCCCGGCGATGATCCCGCCCTTCTCCGCCGGCACCCGCAGGCCGAACTCGTACACGGGGGAGGAGAGCAGCGGCTCGTACACCTCGGCCAGCTCGGGCTGGACGCGCAGCGCCGGGACGGCGGCGTACGTCATCGAGACCGGGCACAGGTGCCCGGCGTCGGCCTGTCCCCACACGAACACCTTCGCGGCCCGCGCCACGTGCGCGCCCGGCCGCTCGTCGCGCCAGGGGGCGCCGTGCAGCCCGTGGCGGACGGCCACGCCCATCAGCTCGTGCCAGTACGGGTGGAACTCGACCTCGTCGATCCGGTGGCCGAACCGGTCGTGCGTGTGCAGGACGGGGGAGTGGCGCTCCGCGAGCCGCCCCCACTCCTGGGCCTCGGCCCCGCCCGCCCGCACCCCCAGCTCGCGCACCTCGGGCTCGGCCCAGCCGGCGCCCTCCCGGCGCAGCGCCTCCAGGAGCGCGGGGTCCGCGGAGACGTCGTAACCGGTCAGGGGCGGAACCTGGTTGGTGACCTCATGCGTGGTCGGCATCGGGAACTCCCAGTGCTCGCAGGGTGAAGGTGACGAGTGCGGGTACGGTGCCGGGCCCGACGGACCCCTCCGCCAGCGGCCCGACGAGCGCCTCGGCACCGGCGCCGACGAGCGCCGAGGCCGTGAGGACCGGGTCCTGCGGGGGCAGCTCGCCCGCGCGCACGCCGTCCCGCACGTGCGCGGCGAACACGTCGCGGAAGGCACGCCGGAAGACGAGTCGCTCGGCGTCCACGGCCGGGTCGACCGGCTCCGCGAGCAGGGCGTAGGCGAGGCGCGGTGACTTGAGGGCGCGCTGCGCGAAGGTCTCGATCACGGCCACCACCCGCTCGGCGGCCGAGGCGTGCCCGGGGTGCGCGGCCGCCGTGGAGACCGCGGCGACCTCCCGGCGCACGACGGTCCTGAACAGTTCGACGGCGAGTGCGGACTTGCCGTCGAAGTGGCGGTACACGCTGCCGGTGGCGATCCCGGCCCGGGCGGCGACGGCCGCCATCGTGCAGCCGGCGTAACCGTGCTCGGCCAGCAGCCCGAGCGCCGCCTCGACGACGGCGGCGCGCTGGGCGTCCAGCCGGGCCTGGACGGCGGGGGTGCGTCGGTAGGGCATGGAAGAAGTGAAGCAGCGATTCACTTCTTCAACAAGGGGACGGACGAAGGGCGCCTCCCCGGGTGGGGAGGCGCCCTTCGCCGGCGTTCGGTGTTCGGCGTCCGCGGTCCGGCGGCGCCGGTCAGCCCGTGAAGACCTCCGTCAGCGACCAGATCGCCAGGCCGGCCATGCAGACACCGCCGATCCGCTGCACGGTCTTGAGCGGGACGCGCTTGGCGATGAAGCGCCCGGCGACCAGGGCCAGGGCCGAGACGCTCGTGAGGGCGGCGAAGGAGCCGATCGCCGTGGACCAGGTGCCGTTGGTCGCCGCCAGGTTCGCCGTGGTGATCTGCGTCAGGTCGCCCCACTCGCTGATGAACACGGCCGTGAAGGCGGTCGAGAAGACCGGCCAGAAACCGGTGACCGTCCGGCCGCCCGCGTCGTCCTCGTCGTCGTCGTCCCCGCCGCGCAGCAGGACGTACGCCCCGAAGCCGAACAGCAGCGCCGAGACGAGCTTGACGGTCCAGCCGGGCAGCAGTCCCAGCAGACTGCCGGCGCCGACGGCGATGGCGACGTGGGCCAGGAAGGCGGTCGACGTGCCGAACCAGACGTACAGGGGACGCATCCGCGTGCCCATGGCGAGGGACGCGAACATCGTCTTGTCGGGAAGTTCGGCGAGAAAGATCAGCCCGAAGGCGGTGAGGATCGCCAAGGGGTCGAGGTGCATACCGGGGCTCTCTGCTCGGTCCGGGCCCGTGGACCGGCACGGCGCCTCGGTGGGCGACGGGAGGACCACTCGGCCCGGCATGACGGACCACGCCCGCACGGACGCGGACGCGGCTGTTGCCTGGCCGAAGGTCTCGCCCGTCCGCGCCGCACCCGGCGTACGCGGACCCGGTCACCGGGAACCCGGGGGCTCCAGTGTGTCGACGACCGGTTCGCGGGGCTACTCCCCTTCGCTGCCCCCGAGTGTAGCCGACCTGGTCACCGGGGCCCGGACGCGCTCAGGGCCTGCCCGCGCCACCCCGGCCGGGACATGGTCGAGCCGGGGTGAGCGGCTGCTGGCCCCCTGCCCCGCGCCACCCCGGCCGGGACCCTTCGCCACCCCGGCAGAGACCCCGCGCCACCCCGCGCGGCTCGGCCCGCCGGGACACGCCCGGCGTCGGCGGCAGCCCCCGGACGCCCGGCGCCCTTGCGTACGATCACCGAATGTCCACGGCCCGTCACCGGCGCCCGCACGGCGCGGCGACGCGCACCCAGTTCCACCTCGGTCGCGCTCTGCCCCTCCTGGTGCTGCTCCTCACCGTCCTCGTCGACCTGCTGACCCCCGACCGGGAGCGCTTCGACCGCTTCCTCGTCGCCGCGCCCGCGCTCGCCGCCGTCACCTGGAGCGTGCCCTGGACGATCGGCTTCGGCCTCGCGTCGATGGCCGTGCGCGCTCTGCTGGGTGTCCAGCGCGGCGAGGGCCTCGCCCCCGAGCTCCTCGTCTCCTTGGCGACGCTCGCGGGCGTGACCGCCGTCTCGGCGTGGGTCAGCCGGGTCCGCACCCGGTACGAGCAGGACCTGGCCGAGGTCACGGCCGTCGCCGAGGTCGTCCAGCGCGTCGTCCTGCGTCCGCTGCCGCCCCGGCTCGGGCCCGTGGAACTGCACCTGCTGTACGTGGCGGCCGCCGCCAAGGCCAGGATCGGCGGCGACTTCTACGAGGCCGTCCGGGTGCCCGGCGGAGTGCGCCTCATGCTCGGGGACGTCCAGGGCAAGGGCCTCGGGGCGGTCGAGACCGCCTCCGTCCTCCTGGGCGCCTTCCGCGCGGCGGCCGACGAGGCCCCCGGCCTTCCCGAGCTCGCCGACCGGCTCGACGAGGGCCTCGCCCGCTTCGGAGCCCTCGCCCCGGCCTCCGAGGCCACCGAACGCTTCGCCACGGTCCTCCTCCTGGAACTCCCCGAGGGCCGGGACGTCGTCCGGCTCCTCAGCCGCGGCCATCCGCCGCCGCTGCTCCAGCACGGGACGACCGTCACCCCGGTTCCCTTCGCCGAGCCGTCCCTGCCGGTCAACCTGGCCGGCCTGGCCGAGCCCGTCCACCGGGTGGAGGAGGTTCCCTTCGGCCCCGGCGACCGGCTGCTCCTCTACACCGACGGCGTCAGCGAGTGCCGCGACCGGGCCGGCGCGTTCTACCCGCTGGAGGTCCGGCTGCGGGCCTGGGCGGACAGACCGGCCGACGAGGTGCTCACGCTCCTCCACCGGGACCTCGTCACCCACTGCTCCGACCGCATCGACGACGACGTGGCCGCGCTGCTGGTGGTCCGCCCGCCCGGGCCCGGCTGACCCCCGGCCGCGCGGGCCCGCACGGTGACCGGGCCGGCCCGCGTCAGGAGCGGTACGGGGTGTTCGCCTCGGCCCAGTCCGCCAGGGCCCGCGCGCACCCGGCCACCGATTCGCGCCAGGTGCGCCCGGCGCCCTCGCCCGCTGCGTCGCTGACGTGCTTCACGATCCGCAGCGGCACGCCCGCGCGCTCCGCCGCCACGGCGAGTGCGTACCCCTCCATGTCGACCAGCGGAGCCAGCTCCGCGAGCCGGGCCCGGGCCGCCTCGTCCGAGACGAACAGGTCACCGGTGGCGAGCACGACGTCACCCCCGTCCGGGAGCGTCAGCGGAGGGCCGTACGTGCCGCCGTCGGTCAGCGCGGCGAGCGTCGCGCCGTCCAGGTCGTGCTGGACCACGGTGCCCACCACGTGGGTCCCGGTCCAGCCCGGCCGCAGCGCACCGGCCGTCCCCAGGTTCACGACCCCGGACGGCCGCGGACCCCGGGCGAGGACGGTCGCCAGCGCGGTCGCCGCGTTCACCTTGCCCATGCCGGTCAGCAGCACCGGCAGGTCGGTGTCCAGGTACTGGGCCTCCTCCTTGACGGCGAGGACGAGCAGGGGGCGGTCGGCCGCCATCTCTCCGATGAGTTCCATGGGGGTCACCGTAGTTCTCCCGCCCCCGCGGCCCGTCACCGGGACCGGCGCGGGCACCCCGGCCAGGACCGCGCCCGGCGCTCAGACCGGCGTCAGGCGGGCGATCAGAGCGGCCAGCCGGCGCGCGTTCCGGCACGCGTGCATCTCGACGACCCCGGCGTAGGCCGGGGCCGCCGAGTCCCCCGTGCCCCAGAGCGCCGGCTGCTCCGGGTTGAGCCAGTACACCCGGCGGGCGCGGGCCGCGATGAGCCGCAGCGCCGCGACGCCGGGATCGGCCCCGTTGGTGCGGGCGTCACCGAGGACGAAGACCACCGAACGCGGCCCGACGGCCCGCGCGTACCGCTGAGCGAACTCGCCGAGCGCGATCCCGTAGTCGCTCTGCCCGTGCCACCCCGTCACCGCCGCCTCCGCCAGGATCCGCTCCCCGAGACCGGCGGGGTCGGCCGCGCCGCGCGCGATCAGCCCGGTCACCTCGTCCACCCGGTTGACGAAGGCGAAGACCCGCACCCGGGCGAACTGCTCGCGCAGTGCCTGCACGAGCAGCATCGTGAACTGCGCGAAACCGGCCACCGACCCCGACACGTCGCACAGCAGCACCAGCTCCGGCCGCCCGGGCCTGCGCCGTCGCAGGGCCGGGCGCACCGGCACGCCCCCCGTGGACAGTGACCGCCGCAGAGTCCTGCGCAGATCGATCTCGCCGCGCGCGGCCCGCCGGCGCCGGGCCGCGAGGCGGGTGGCCAGCTTCCGCGCCAGCGGCCCCACCGCGCGCCGCAGCTCCTCCAGCTGCGTCCGCCCCGCCAGCAGGAAGTCCACCGAGTCCGCCGTCCCCGCGACCGCGCGGCGCGCGACGTGGTCCCGGCCCCGCCGCTCGGCCACCCGCCGCCGCGCCTCGGTGCGTACCCGCTCCCGGAAGGCCTCGATCCGGCGCCGGATCTCGTCGTCCAGGAGGCGGTCGGTGAACTCCGGCCCGTCCGCCGTGCCCGGCGCCTCCCGCAGCCGCTCCCGTACCCGGACGAGGAGCGTCTCGGGACGCAGCCGGGCGAGCGTACGGTACGAGGACCAGCCGTCCGAATCCGGGCCGGAGTTC
>NZ_JAPSIW010000504.1 GCF_031178505.1 Streptomyces sp.
TCACCTTCAACCCGCACGGCCAGAACACCCTCATCGGCTACGACGAGAACGACGTCCCGGTCCGCCTGTACCTCAAGGACTTCGTGGACGACGTGTGCGTCTCCTTCACCGACGTACCCGAGCGCGGCCCCGAGCCCGACGGACACGACCACGTCCTGCCGCGCAAGCACCCCTCGATCATCAAGCAGCACGTGGTCGACCAGGTCTTCGTCGGCCACTTCCGCTACCTCGCCCCGCTCTGCGCCGAGCAGCTCGGCGTACCCGAGAAGACGTTCTGGCGCCTGGTGCGGCGGACGATCCTCGACTTCCAGAAGCGCTTCCGCAAGCGCTTCCCCGACCTCGGGGACCGGTTCGCCGAGTACGACCTGCTGACCCCCGAGATCCCCCGGTACGGGCTCAACCGCGACCGGATCGTCGTGACCCGCTACGGCGACCGCGCCCTGCGCCACGCGCTGTACCCGAACGGCACGCACCCCAACCCGCTCGCCGAAGGCTGAGGAGTACCGCTCGTGACCCCACTCACCCGCGCGCGCCCCGTGCCGGCCACCCGGCCCGGCACCGCCGCGCCCCCCGCGGCCGCCGTCCCCCTCGCCGGTTCCCGTACCGGCCTCTCGGAGGTCCTCACCGCCCTGGCCGGCGCGGCCGACGCGGCCTCGGCCGCCCGCAGGCCGGACGGACCGATCCCGGCGGGCACCCCCGCCGAGGTCCTGGCCGCCGCGTCCCGCGCCCTCGGGCCGGCCGAACTCCCCGCCGAGGGCCTCGGACAGAAGGCCGCCCTCGGACGGCTCGCCACCCTCCTCACCGAGCACGGCATCGACCTCTCCCACCCCCGGGCCGCCGCCCATCTGCAGCCGCCCTCCCTCGCGGTCGCCGTCGCCGCCGACGTCCTGGCGAGCGCCGGCAACGCCTCCCTCGACACGTACGACTCCGGCCCCTCGGCCATCGCCGTCGAACGCTGGCTCATCGGCGTCCTCACCCGCCTCGCCGGCCTCGGCGAGCGCGCCGACGGCGTCCTCACCCCCGGCGGATCCCTCTCCAACCTGATGGGCCTGCTGCTCGCCCGGGACGCCGCCGCCCTGCGGCGCGGCGTCGACGCCCGCGAGCACGGTGTGGCCGCCCTGCCCGGGCCCGTGGTGTTCTGCTCGGAGCTCGCCCACTTCTCCACCCACCGGGCCTGCGCCGCCCTGGGCCTGGGCGAGGCCGCCGTACGGACCGTGCCCGTCGACGAGCGGCGGCGGATGCGGCCCGAGGCCCTGGCCGCCGCCCTCGAAGCCCTCGGCCCCGACCGGACCCCGGTCGCGGTGGTCGCCACCGCCGGGACCACCGACTTCGGTTCCGTCGACCCGCTGCCGCGGATCGCCGGGATCGCGGCCGACCACGGCGTCTGGTTGCACGTGGACGCCGCCTACGGTTTCGGCGCGCTGTTCTCCGACCGGCTCGCCGGCCGCCTCGCCGGACTGGAGCTGGCCGACTCGATCACCCTGGACCTGCACAAGATCGGCTGGCAGCCGGCGGCCAGCAGCGTGCTGCTGGTCTCCGACCCGGCCGCCTTCTCCGCGCTCGACCGGCAGGTCGCCTACCTCAACCCCGAGGACGACGGGGAGGCCGGCTTCGACGGCCTGCTCGGGCGCAGCCTCCAGACCACCCGGCGCCCCGACGCCGTGAAGGCCGCCGCCACCCTGCTCACGTACGGGAGGTCCGGCCTCGGCCGCATGGTCGACACCTGCCACGACCTGGCCCGCCACGCCGAGCGGCGGATCCTCGCCGAACCCGAACTGGAACTGGTCGCCCCGGCCGAACTGACCACGGTCGTCTTCCGCCACCGGGGGGCGGACCCGAAGGTGCCCCGGGCCGCTGCGGCCGAGCGGCCTGCGGGCGGCGCCGGCGCCCGGCCCCCCGAGGGGACCGGCGAGGACCCGGCGACGGCCCGGGCGGACTCCGGCGGTTCGAGGCGGGCCGACGCCGTCTCCGGCGGTGCCGTTTCCGGCAGGGCCGGGTCCGTTTCCGGCGGCGCCGACGTCGCGGTCACCGCTTCCGCCGGGTCCGCTTCCGGTACGACCGGTTCCACCGGCACCGCTCCCGGCTCCACCGACGAAGGTCCCGACGGCGCCAGGACCCCCTCGGCCGACACCGCCTTCCGGGCCTCCGACGAGCTCAACGGCGCCCTGCGCCGCCGGCTCCTGGAGACGGGCAGCGCCCTCATCGGACGGACCGAGGTCCGCACCGGCGGCCCCGGCTCGCCCTCGCGCGTCTGCCTCAAATTCACCCTGCTCAACCCCAACGCCACCCCCGACGACATCGACGGCCTCGTGGACGCCGTCCTCGACGCCGGCCGCGCCTGCGCACGACTGATCCAGGAGGACGCCGCATGAGCCCCAGCACCCCGGCGGCAGCCACCCCGTCCCCGCCCGCCCCCGCGGACCCGGCCGCGACCACCCGGCCGGACCCGCTGCACGACGCCGACGCCCGCGGCGCCGCCGAGCACGCCCACGTCGAGGCCCTGCTCCGCTGCTGGCTCCGCGAGACCGGCACCCCCGTCGCCCCAGGACCGCTCCGGGTCGAACTCCCCACCGCCGGCCTGGCATTGGTCACCGAGGTCACCCACTGCTCGCCCACCGGCTGGCACCGCTTCGGCCCCGCCCGCCTGGAGGGCCCCGGCGGCCCGCTCGGCCCCACCGCCGACCCGGTGACCGCCGTCGCGCTGCTCTCCACCGAGGCGGCGGTACGCGGCGGCGGCCGGCCCGGCGGAGTCCCCGCCGGCGAGGTCGCCGACCTGGTCGAGCGCACCGCCGAGTCCGTACGACGGGTCACCACCTTCCTCGCCGAGCGCCGCGCCCGGCCGCTGCCGCCCGAGGGCACCGACGGTTTCCTCGACGCCGAACAGGCCCTGCTCCTCGGCCACCTCAACCACCCGGCGCCCAAGAGCCGCGACGGCATCTCCGACCGTGACGCCGCCGCCTTCTCGCCGGAACTGCGCGGTTCCTTCCGCCTGCACTGGTTCTCCGCCGACGCCTCCGTCGTCTCCCACGACGCGGTCGACGGCGCCCCCTCCCTCGCGGGCCGCGACACCGTGGACCTCCTCGCGGACCTCGCCGGCCGCCGCCCCGACCCGGGCCGCGTCCTCGTCCCCGCCCACCCGTGGCAGGCCAGGGACCTGCTGCACCGGCCCCGCGTCAAGGCGCTGATCGCCTCGGGCGCCCTGGAGCCGCTCGGCGAGCTGGGCGAGGAGTGGTGGCCGACCTCCAGCGTGCGGACCGTGTACCGGCCCGGCGCCGAGGTGATGCTGAAGCTCTCCCTCGGGCTGCGGCTGACCAACTCGCGCCGTGAGTCGACCCGTACGGAACTCCGCCGCGGCCTGGAGATCAACCGGCTCCTGGACGCCGGCTACGCGGCGGACACCTTCGCCGCCCACCCGGGCTTCGCCATCACCCGCGACCCGGCCTGGATCGCCGTCGACGAACCCGGCCGCCCCGGCGGCCCCGAGGTGACCGGGCTCGACGTCGCCGTGCGCGAGGTGCCCAGGGACATCGCGGACCTGCGCTGCCTGGTCGGCCTCGTCGCCCCCCGCCCCGGCCTCGGCCGCAGCGCGCTCGGGGAACTCGTCGCCGCCCTCGGACCGGGCGCCGCCGAGCGGTGGACGGCCGACTACACCGACCACGTCCTCGTCCCCATGCTCCACCTCTACGCCGCCACGGGCATCGGCCTGGAGGCCCACCAGCAGAACACCCTCGTCCGGCTCGGCGCGGACGGCCGGGTCACCGGCGCCACCTTCCGTGACAACCAGGGCTACTACCTGGCCGGTTCCCATCTGCCCGGTCTCCTGGAGAGGCTCGGCGCCGACACCTCCACCCTCGCCGTCGTCGACGACCCCTTGGTCGACGACCGGCTCTCCTACTACCTGCTCCGCAACCAGGCCCTCTCCGTCGTCGGCTGCCTCGCCGTCGACGGCCTCGCCGACGAGCGCGTCCTGCTCGGCGTCCTCGCCGACCGGCTCCGGGCGGCGCTGCCCGCCCTCGCGAAGGCCGGCCCCGACGGCGACCGGCTCGCCCGTCGCTGGCTCACCGCCGACACCCTGCCGTGCAAGGGCAACCTCCTCACCCGCCTCCACGGCATCGACGAGGTCCTCGCCCCTCTCGACGCCCAGTCCGTCTACCTCGACGCCCCCAACCCCCTCAAGGAGGCCACGGCATGAACGCCTTAGACCCGCAGGCCCACGACACGACCGTTCCCGGGCCGCCGCTGCCGCTCCTCGGCGGGCGCTGGACCGCCCGGGTGGCCCGCGCCGAGGGCGCCGACCTGGACCTCGTGCACGGCTGGATGCAGTCCCCGCACATCGACGCCTTCTGGCACCAGGCGTGGCCGCGCGAACGCTGGTACGAGGAGATCGCCGGCCACCTCGCGGGCGACGCGATCCTGCCGGTGATCGTGGACCTGGACGGCCGGCCCCTGGCGTACATCGAGGTCTACCGGGTGATGCGCGACCGGCTCGCCGGGCACTACCCGCACCTGCCGCGCGACCTCGGCCTGCACATCGCCATCGGCGACGCAGAGAAGACCGGCAGAGGCCTCGGCCGGACCCTCCTGCGCGCCCTCGCCGACGGCCTCCTGGCCGCCGACCCCGCCTGCGTCCGCGTCGTCGCCGAGCCCGACATCACCAACGAGCCCTCGCTGCGCGCCTTCGAGGCCGCCGGCTTCCGGCCCGCGGGGAAGGTCGAGTTCCCCGACAAGACCGCCGCCCTGATGGTGCGCCCGCGCGCGGAGGAGGCGATGCCCGGATGAGCACCACTCCCGCGACCACCGAGCACGACGTGGTGGCCGTGGGCTGCGGCCCCTTCAACCTGGGGCTCGCCGCCCTCGCCTCCACCGTGGACGGGCTCGACCTCGTCGTCCTGGAGGAGCGGCCCGAACTCACCTGGCACCGCGGCATGATGTTCGGCGACGCCTCGATGCAGGTGAACTTCCTCGCCGACCTCGTCACCCTCGTCTCCCCGAGCCACCCCCTGTCGTTCCTGGAGTACCTCCACGACATGGACCGGCTCTACACCTTCACCGTCCGGGAGAACTTCTTCCCGTCGCGGCGCGAGTACGAGGACTACCTGCGCTGGGCGGCCGCCCGCCTCCCCTCCGTGCGCTTCTCGCACCGCGTCGGGGAGGTCCACTGGGACACCGCCGCCGAACGGTTCACGCTGGAGGTCGTACGCGGCGACGGCACCCGGCTCCGGATGGCCGCCCGGAACCTCGTCCTCGGCATCGGCACCGCGCCGCACGTGCCCGAGGCCCTCGCCGCACTGCC
>NZ_JAPSIW010000505.1 GCF_031178505.1 Streptomyces sp.
CTGGAGGATCGGGTCGGCGGTCAGGACCGGCTGGTCGACGCGCCGGGACAGCTCTGCCCGGTAGGCGGTGCCGTCGTCGACGGCGTCGTGGACGGCCAGGAGCGCGGGCCGGTGACCGCCGAGGTCACCGAAGGCGTGCTGGGCGTCGAGGGCGCCGTCCCACAGCTTGCCAGACGCCTTGTCCTGCGGTGTGGACACCAGCCGCAGCCATGCCGGTTGCCCGTCGGCAGTGCGGGCCGGGGCTCCCAGGGTCCGCCCGGCCCATCCCCAGAACTCCCCGCCCGTCTCGACCTGTACGTGCAGGGCTGTGGCGGCGCGGGCGTGGTGGGTGCGCATGCGGCGCTCGGTGTCCGGGTCAGGGGGAGGCGAGTACATCAGTGATCTCCCGCAACTGGGCGGTGGTCAGGGAAGGTTGAGCGACGGCTTGGGCCGCTTCCTTCCAGTGTGGTGCACTGGAAGCGGCGACGAGGACGTCCGTCACTCCTGGGCAGGACGCGACGGTCAGAACGCACGCCTGCGCGGGAGTCAGGTCTGGTCGGATGAGGTCGGCGAGGTCCTGGTCGACCATGCTGGGGAGCTCCCCGCCGTGCAGTGGAGCGGACGCCATGACCCGCAGCCCGGCGTCGGCGGCGGCCGGGAGGGGGCCCCGTCCGTGGAGAGCCTGAGCGATCGGCGTCATCATCACCAGGCTGACCGGCATCTGGAGCGCGGCCAGGTGGTGACGGTGGCCGCCGGCGGCTTCGGCGGCCAGGGTGAGCAGCTCCCCCACCGTGACCATCTCCTCTTCCAGTGCCGACCATGTGGCGATCCCGTAGCCGGTGGCGTGCCCGGCCGCTACGGCTTCCTCCAGGGCGGCGAAGGCGTCCCGGATCGCACGGTGCAGCGCCGGACGGTCGCCGGGGTGTGCACGCTCGGGATTGTGGAGCAGGACCAGGTCCAGCCGGTCACGCCCGAGTTGGTTGCGGTTGCGGGCGATCTGCCAGCGCACATAGTCCGGGGCGAGGCTGTGCCCGGAGCGGGCCTGGTCGCCGGTGAGGACACCGGCGTTCACGGCTTCGGCGCCGGTGGCCGCGGTGAAGTAGCCGCTCTTCGTGGCCACTCGCAGGTCCGGGTGGGCGGCCAGGGCCGGGGCGAGCAGGTTCTGCGCGTGGCCGGCGGCGTAGTTGGGGGCGGTGTCGATCCAGTGCGTGCCGGAGGCGGCCGCACGGGCGGCCGCCTCCGGGATCGCCCGGCACCGGTAGGTGCCCAGAGCGAGCTTCGCCGTCACAGCATGCTCCCCACCGTCGCGGCCTGCCCGGCTATGAGCTCCTGGACCAGAGCGGCGACGTCCTCCAGGGCCAGACCAGCTGTCCCTGCGAGCGTGGCCAGGTCCACGGTGCGGCCCTCGACGAGCGGCTGCAGCACCGCCTCTGCCTCGGGCGCGAACTCGTACACGGTGCCGGCGGCGGCCAGCGTGACCGCGTCGGGGCCGGCGTCCAGGACGCCGCGGGCCGTGGTCAGCCGTACCTGCAGGCTGCCGTCGGCCGGGATGCCGTTGATGTACGGCAGGCTCGGCGTCATGCGGCCGGTGGCCTGGCCGTCCATCGCGGCGCGGTAGCGGTCGATCAGCTCCGGTTCGTCCAGCAGTTCGGCGAGCCGTTTGCGTATTCCGTCCAGGACGCTGGACTGGACGTGGCGCGAGGCGAGCAGGGGCAAGTCGCGCCTCCAGTCCTCGTGTGCGAGCAGCTGCTCGGACACCCATGTGATCAGGTCGGCGGGTGTGTGGGTCTGCAGGCCGCAGGTGACGTGCAGAGAGTGGGTGCCCTGGTCGGCGGAGACCGCGTGCCACACGCCGCGCGGCACGTACAGCACGTCCCCGGGGCGCAGGACCAGGTCGGCGACCGGTTCGGTGGGGGCCTCGCCCGGGTCCTCGATGTCCCGGTACAGCGGGAAGGGCCGGGTGGTGCCGTAGATCCGCCACCGTTTCGCGCCGTCCAGCTGGACGATGATCGTGTCGTGGTCGTCCCAGTGGATTCCGAAGCCCTCGGTAATGGTCCACGAGGCGTAGAGGTTGGCCTGCACGCGGGTGCGCAAGTCCCGCTCGAGTGCTTCGGCGAGCCGGGCGATCGGCGGGTGCAGCTCGTCGACGCTGTCCAGGGCGAGAGAGGCGCCTTCGGCGAGGCGGGCGTGGAGCTCGGCGGGGTGCAGGCGGTGCCACACGGTGTGCCGGCGCGTGGCCACCGGAGCGGTGTACCCGCCGATCAGCAGCGTCTCGCCGTCGTGGGACAGCCGCATGCGCGGCGGTTCTAGCCGGTGGCTGCCCAGGATCTGGTTGAGGTCGTCCCAGGTCATCAGCCCGGCGACATCGAGCGCGCCGGGTACGTGGCGGTATTCGCGGTGCAGTGCCTGGGCGAGGAAGTCCTCGCCCAGGCATGCCGCGATGGATACATCCGTCATCGCGTCGGAGCTCCTGATCCGTCAGTCGTTGCCGTCGCTGCGGCCGGTGCCGCCACCGTCCGAGGGGATGGCGTTACGGCCCCGGGCGGCGACGATCCGCTGCCGGGAACGGACGAGTCCACCGGCCTGCGGCGCGGGGGTGGCGGGCGGGGGCGTGGCGGTACTGGGCATGGGTCCTCCTTTAGATCTGTCGGCCTTGCCCTGGACGGCACGGCCGCGAACACGCGTCAGTACAGCCCTCTCAACGGCTCGCGGTAACCCCGCCGCGGGGGCCCCACGGTGGGTATGGTCGTGAGGCTGACGCCTCGTCACGCCCGGGAATCAGGGGGTCTTGTGGCTGACTCACCGCCGTCACCCGCCCAGCTTCCGCGCCGCCTGCTGGCCGACCCCGTCTTCGTGCGAGCCTTGCGTGAGCGGGACTTCACTGTGGTCTTCTCCATGGCTCACGACGCGGGGCTCTCCTACAACCGGATCGCAGAAGCGTGCGCGCTCAAATCCGAGCGGGTCAGCCAGATCGCCCGGGGCACCACAACTGTCACCGCCCTGGCCACGGTCGAGCGGATCGCCGGCGGACTACGCATTCCCGGTGCCCTTCTGGGCCTTGCTGCGCAACCCTGGGAAGAGACCACCGCCCTCAGCACGGAGTCCCACCATGGAGATGACCCGATGAAGCGCCGCCACCTGCTGCGCGGCGCTCTCGCCGCCGGCCTCACCGCTCCGGCACTGGCCGCGCTCACCGCCGCCCGGACCGACGTCGACCAGTCCTTCTCCCCCGGCGTCCCACGTGATCTGGCCGACCTGGAGGCCGCGTCCGAGAGCTACGGGTACGGCTACCACGGCCAGCAGCCCACCCGCGTCCTGGCCGATCTGGTCTCGGACTTCGCCGCTCTGCGCCCGCTGCTCACCGTCCCGCAACCCGCCCCCGTCCGGGCCCGGCTGTGCCGTGCGGCCGGGCAGATGGCCGGGATGACAGCGATCGTCTTACACGATCTGGGCAGCCGCCGGGAATCCCGCGCCTGGTTCGCCACCGCCGCCCGGGCCGCCACCGAATCCGGCGATGCCCAGCTGCACGCCTGGGTCCTGGCCCGCGAGGCCATGGTCCCGCTCAACTACGGCGCTCCCAAGGCAGCAGCCGACCTCGCCGACCAGGCCCGTCACACCGCTGGCCACCGGCCCACCGCAGCAGCGACCCTGGCAGCCGCCGTCGCCGCCCGCGCCTACGCCCTCAACCACCAGCCTGAGCAGGCCCGCACCGCGCTCAAGGCCGCCGACACCCTGATGGCGCGGCTCCCCCAGAGCGAGCGGTCGGACACCTGGCTCACCTACGGTGAGCAGAAACACCACGTGCACCTCAGCCACGCGTTCACCACGCTCGGGGACACTCGCCACGCTCGGGAGAGTCAGCAGCGTGCCCTGGAGCTGTCAGCGCCGACCAGCACCATGACCCGCACTCTGCTCCATATCGATGCCGCAGCCTGCGCCCATCACGACGGAGACAGCGAACAGGCCTGCCGCCGCACCATCACCGCCCTGACCTCACTGCCGGACGGCTACCGCACCGGTCTGGTCCACCGCCGCGCCCAGGACCTGTATGAGGCGATCCCCGCACAACACCACCTCGAACGGGCCGTCCGTGAACTGCGCGACGCCCTGGCTGCCTGAATCCCCTGTTTCCGCTATGGCTGTCCGGTAAATGATCTTTCACATGTCTGGTGACCTAGTAGTGCTTCGTTAGGTTCTGGGCTGTCTGCGGCGGCTTCGCGGGTTGGCTAGAGGTCGTCCGCAGGTGGTGCAGGTACCGGTCCAGCACCTCAGCAGGTCCTGAAGAACGTCGAGGACCTGGTAGAGAGTCAGGCCGGTGTGTGGACTTTTGGGTCGAGCCGCCTGAGGGTGAGGAATGCCTGGGCGGCGGTGACGAGGGTGACGTGGTGGTGCCAGCCGCGCCAGGTGCGGCCCTCGAAGTGGTCCAGTCCCAGGCCGTGCTTGAGCTCGCGGTAGTCGTGCTCGATCCGCCAGCGCATCTTGGCCCACCGCACCAGGTCAGCGGCCGGTGTGGTGGCGGGCAGGTTCGATATCCAGTAGTCCGTCGGAGCGTCCTGGCCGTCCGGCCACTCGACCAGGAGTGTCTGGACGGGCAGGACGCCGTCCCACCGGTTGCGGCCGCCACCCGCCTCCTGCGCTGCGGCCAGGGACTGCTTGCCCGCGGGCCGGACCGTCAGGACCGCGAAGCGTGAGGTCATCGTGCCTTTGCTGCCCTGCCTCCAGGTCACCTCGGTGAACCGGTCGGCACCGGCCTCGGCTGCGAGGGCGCAGACGGTTCGCGGTGGGGTGCGGTAGCGGGGAAGGGTGGGCGGTCCGAGTCCGCCGTAAGCAGGCTGGCACGGCTCAACATCCTCCGGGTGGGCGACTTCCTTCCCGGTCAGGGCCAGGACATAGGACAGCCCTCGCTCCTCGAGGCCGAGTCGGAAGGGGGTGCTGACGCCGTAGCCGGCGTCGGCGACCACGACCGGTGCCTTCAACTGCCACTGGGCGAGTGTGTCCAGCAGGCCGAGCGCGAGACGCCACTTCTCCTGGTGGACCACGTCGTCGGGGACACCTGCCCTGCGGCATCGCTCCGGTTCGTCCGTCCACTCACGCGGCAGATACAACTGCCACTCCAACGGGCACGAGGCCGTGTCGGTGGCAGCATGGACACTGACCGCGACCTGGCAGTTCGCCCGTTTGCCGACCGCTCCGCAGTACTGGCGGGCCACCCCGACCGACGCCTTGCCGCACTTGGGGAACGACACATCGTCGATCACCCACACCTCGGGCCTGACAACTCCGGACAGCCGCTCGGCGATCCGCTGCC
>NZ_JAPSIW010000506.1 GCF_031178505.1 Streptomyces sp.
CTGCGGCCCGGCGTGCCCGGCCCCGCCGGGATGCCCGCCCCCGTCCGCGCACGACTCGTCCTGACGTCCGGCATGACCGTCCGGCCCCGCGTGGCCGTCCCCGTGGCCGCGCCCCTGCGGCCCGGCGTGCCCGGCCCCGCCGGGACGCCCGTCCCCGCCGCCGCGCGACTCCTGACCGTCCCGGTCGGGGATCCCGTCCCCGTCCCGTCGGCGCTCGGCCTCCCGGCCGGCGTGACCGGCTCCGCCGGGAAGTTCGTCCGGGCCGGGCCCGGCCCGCCGGTCGGCGGGGTCGTCTCCGGACCGGCGGACCTCCCGCTCGACGCGGCGGTCGCGTTCGGGGGAGGTCTCCGTACCGGCCGGGCCGTCCGGTTCGACGAGGACCGCCTCGGGCAGCAGCCGGGTCAGGTCGGCCGTGCGGACGGGGTGGACCGGGTCGCGGGCGAAGTCGCTCGCGTCGACGCGGACGCCGTGGACGTACTGCACCCCCGCGATCGTGGTCCGGCCCTCCGCGGGGAACGCGGGGGCGACCAGGACCGCTCGCCGGCCCGACGCCTCGCGCGCCGCGCGGAGTTCGGCCGTCACATGGCCGCGGAGGGTGGAGTCGACCGTCTTGAACACCAGGTCCGCCCCTGCGAAGGCCCGGGCCGCGCCTCGGGTCCGGGCGACGGCGGCGGCCTCGTCGAGCAGCCGGCTGCCGAGGTCGACGGCGAGGACCCCGCCCTCCTCCGCGACGCCCCCGAGGTCGGTACCCGCCAGCAGGACGCGGGCCGGGTGCCCGGCCCGGCGGAACGGCGCGGCTCCGTCCCCCGCGCTCGTCAGGTCGTCGGCGAGGACGGCGACGCGCGACAGGGAGGCGGGGGCAGGAAGTGGCATCGTCGGCGTTCCTCGGCTCGCGGGTGGTCCACGGCCGCCACCCTGACGCCCACCACCCTGGCGGCCACCGGGGGTGGAGGGCAACCGCCACTCCCGTACCGGACCCCGCCGGCGAGCCGACGGGCCTGGCGCGCGCCGCCACTCATCCTGTGGCAGGAGAAGTCGGTGTCCCGGGTCGCGCCGCGAGGGCGACCCCAGGGACCGCTCCCGAGATCGGCGCGCGCACCGGAGCGGCCCCGGTGCCCGACGCCCACCGGTCGCCGCCGTCAGACGCGTACGAAACGCCCGGCGGCTCCGCCCCGGAGCCGGCCCGGCGGCACCGTACGCCCGAAGGCGAGGAGCAGCAGCTCCTGGGCGGGCCCGGTGACGGGCTCCCCCGAGCCGAAGGACCAGTCGAGGTCGTCCGCGCGCAGCGCGACGCCGGAGAGGTCGGCGCCGAAGAAGCGGGCGCTGCGCGGGCCGACGCGGGCGAGGGCCGTCCGGAGACGGTCCTCCGGGATCCGCCGGTCGAGGCCGAGGGCCACCGTGATGTCCAGGCCGTGCACGACGTCGTGGGCGAGAACCATGTCGTACCCGCCGATCGGCATCTTCCACGGGTGCTCGGCGTCCGCCCGCAGGGCTTCGGCGAGTTCCCGGGTGCCGAGGGCGGCGGTGTCGGCCCGCGCCAGGCGGTCGGTCACCCGGTCCATGCTGCCGCGCGCCCGGAGGAGTTCCCGGGCGAGCCGCCGGGCGGGGTGGCGCATGGCCATGGTGAGGTGGGCGGCCACCTCCCGTACCCGCCATCCCTCGCAGAGGCTGGGCGCGTCCCACTGCGCCTCGGTGAGCGTGTCGAGGAGGTCCGCGAGGTCCCTCCGCTCGGCCGCGATCTTGTCCCTGATACCCATGCGACCAGCCTCCGCGCGCCCGCTCCGTACGTCCAAGACCGGTCGGTGCTCGTTCCTAGAATCGGCGCTTATGGAACTGCACCGGCTGCGCTACTTCGTCACGGTGGTCGAGGAGGGCAGCTTCACCCGGGCCGCCGCCCGGCTGCGGCTCGCCCAACCGGGCCTCAGCGCCCAGATCGCGCGCCTGGAACGTGAGCTGGGTCAGCGGCTGTTGGACCGGGCCGGCCGCACGGTGACCCCGACCGAGGTCGGGACGGCGGTCCTGCCGTACGCGCGTGCGGCGCTGGCGGCGGCCGAGGCGGTGCGGGACACGGCGGCCGAGTTCGCGGGGCTGCTGCGGGGCCGGGTCTCCCTCGGTCTGGTTCCCGGCGCCGGTATCCATCTGTTCGACCTCGCGGGGCTCCTCGCCGATTTCCACGCGGACCATCCGGGGGTGGAGGTGGCCCTCTCGGAGGGCGGTTCCGAGGAGATGCTGACGGCGGTACGGGAGGGCCGGCTGGACCTCGCCCTCGCCGGACTCCCCGGGCCCGGCCCGCTGCCCGGGCTGCGGCTGCGGCCCGTGGTCGACTGCCCGCTGGTCGCGGCCGTGGCCCCGGGCGATCCCCTGGTCCAGGTGACCGGCACCGGTGACGGGCTGCCCCTCACGGCGCTGCGCGGCCGGCGCCTGATCTCGCTGCCGCGCGGGACGGGGGTGCGCGGGGTGCTCGACGGGCTGTGCGCGGAGGCCGGGTTCACCGCGGAGGTCGGATTCGAGGCGGCCGCTCCCCGGATGCTGGCCCGGCTCGCCGCCCGCGGCATGGGCGTGGCGGTGCTGCCCGCCCTGGCCCCGGAGGTGGCCCGGGAGCTGGGGGTCGTCACCGTGCCGCTCGCCGCTGCGGGGGCCCGCGGGCGGGTGGCCCTCGCCTGGCGGACCGGCACCCCTCCCGCCCCGGCCGCGCGGGAGCTCCTGGGGCGCCTGCGGGAGGCGCTTCCGACTCCGTACGGGACGACGGTTGGAGAACCGGGCTCCGGACGGACTCCGGAGCGGATGCCCGGCCCGGTCCCGGAGCCGATGTACGGCCCGGTGTCCGAACCTTCCCCGGTCCCGGAGCCGATGTACGGCCCGGTGTCCGAACCTTCCCCGGTCCCGGCTCCGGTCCCCGCCCCCTCGCGGACGCCCCGGGCGGCGACCGGTGACGGGCCCCGAGCGGAAGAATCTGGCCAGGAGCGGCGGTGAGCTGGCAGGATCGCGGCATGCTCGCCTCCCTCTCCCGTGCCGCCCGCCGCCGCCTCCTGGCGGGTGCGGCCGCGCTGCTCGTGGTGTGCGGGCTCCTCGTGTGGTGGCTGGTGCCGTTCGGCGGCCCGGCCCCGAGCGGTTCCGTCACCTTCAGCACCGGCGTGCCCACCGGCGTCTACCAGCGGTACGGGGAGCTGCTCCGCCAGGCCCTGGCCCGCGACCTGCCGGAGGTGTCCGTCACGCTGAAGGACAGTGAGGGCTCCCAGCAGAACCTGGCCCGTGTCGCCTCCGGAGAGGCCGACTTCACCGTGGCGACGGCCGACGCGGTCGCCGAGTACGAGCGGGAGCGCCGGCCCGGTCACGAGCGGCTGCGGGGCTGTGCGCGGCTCTACGACGACTACGTGCAGCTGGTGGTGCGCGAGGGCTCGCCGCTGTGGAAGGTGTCGGACCTGCGCGGCCTGCGGGTGGGGGTCGGCCAGGACGGTTCGGGTGTCCGGCTGATCGCCGACCGGGTCCTGGCGGCGGCCGGTCTGGCGCCCGACCGGGACGTGCGGGCGGTCTCGGCGGGCATCGACACGATGCCCGGCCTGCTGGAGCGTGGTGAGCTCGACGCCTTCTTCTGGTCGGGCGGCCTGCCCACCCACGCCGTGCAGGAGCTGTCGGAGCGGTTCCCGATCCGGCTGATCACGCTGGAGGCGGACCTGGTGGAGAAGCTGCACGAGGCGGGCGATTCGACCCGCCACTACCGCTCGGCGGTGATCCCCGCCGACGCGTACGCGGACGCGCAGGACGGCCGGCCGGTGGAGACGCTGGCCGTCGCCAACCTCCTCGTCACCACGGACGCGGCCGACCCGGACCTGGTGGAGGGCTTCACCCGTACGGTGATCGGGAGCCGGGACCGGATCGGCAGCCAGGTCCACCCGGCCCAGCTGGTGGACCTGCGCACCGCGATCTACACGGAGCCGCTGACGCTCCACGAGGGCGCGCGAAGGTATTACCGGTCGGTCAAGCCCTGACGGCAGGGGCGGCCCGGGGCGGCAACGGCCCGTGACCGGTGCCCGGCGGGTGCCGGACCACGACGGCCCCGCCCCGTGGCGCGGGCCCCGGCCCCACCCCGTACCCGCGTCAGTCCGCTCTGCTCTCCGGGTCCGGGGCGTCGATGGGGGCGTACCGGGGGACCGTGACGGTGACGCGCAGGCCGTGCGGCTCGTTCGGGGCGAAGGTCATGCCGCCGCCGCCCGCGGCGAGCAGGACGCGGGCGATGGAGAGGCCGAGGCCGGAGCCCTTGACGTTCTGGTGGCGGCCGGAACGCCAGAAGCGGTCGCCGACGCGGCCGAGCTCCTCCTCGGTGAGGCCGGGGCCCCGGTCCGAGACGACGACGGCGATGTTCTCCCCGGTGGGGACCACCGAGACGGTGACCTCCTCTCCCGCCGGGGTGAACTTGAGCGCGTTGTCGACCACCGCGTCGAGCGCGCTGGAGAGGGCCACCGGGTCCGCCCAGGCCGTGGCGGCGCCGCAGGAGCCGGCGAGGCGGACGCCCTTGTCCTCGGCGACCGGCCGCCAGGAGGCGACCCGCTCGGCGGTCAGCGCGCCCACGTCCGTGAGGCGCGGCTCCGGCCTGGCGTGCTCGGCGAGCGCCAGGTCGAGAAGGTCGTCGAGGACCTGGGCCAGCCGCTTGCCCTCGGTGCGGACGGAGGCGATCTCCTCGTTGCCCTCGGGCAGTTCCAGGGCCAGCAGCTCGATGCGCAGGAGCAGTGCGGCGAGCGGGTTGCGCAACTGGTGGGAGGCGTCGGCGACGAAGGCCCGCTGCTGTTCCAGCGACTCCTCGACGTTGTCGGCCATCTCGTTGAACGAGCGGGCGAGACGGCGGAGTTCGGGCGGGCCGCCGGCCGCGGCGACACGGGAGTTCATGCGGCCGGTGGCGATGTCGTGGGTGACGGCGTCCAGGACGCGGACCGGGCGCAGGACCCAGCCGGTGAGCCGGAAGGCGGCGCCGACGGCGAGCAGCATCGCCGCCGCCTCCCCGGCGAAGATCAGCAGCCAGCCGCGCAGGATGCGGGAGCGGAGATGTCCGGTGGGCGAGTCGGTCACGACGACGGCGACGACGTCGCCGTCCCGCACGACCGGCGAGGCGACGAACAGCCGGGCGTCGCCCTGCCACGGCCAGACCTGCGGGGGGTCGTGGCTGCGGCGGCCGAGCAGGGACTCGTGGTAGGCGCGCCGGCCCTCGCCCTCGGCGGGAACGGTCCAGTCGGTGGGGGCGGTGGCCATGGCACGGTCGTCGCGGTAGAAGACGCCGGCCCGGATGTCGTA
>NZ_JAPSIW010000507.1 GCF_031178505.1 Streptomyces sp.
GCCGGAGGTGATGCGGATGGGCGCGTTCATCTCGGCCGCGATGATCATCGACAGGGTGGTCTTGCCGAGGCCGGGGGCGCCGGAGAGCAGGACGTGGTCGGCGGTGGCACCGCGCTGGCGGGCGGCCTTGAGCACGAGGTCGAGCTGCTGGCGGACCTTCTCCTGGCCGACGAACTCGGCGAGGTCCTTGGGGCGCAGGGCCGCCTCGACGGCCTGGTCGTCCCCCTCGGCGGCGGCACCGACGATCCGCTCCTCTGCGGCGGGTGCCGTCTCGTCGTCCCAGTTCACGGTGGAGTCTGCCTTCTTGTTCGTACGGTGCGGGCGGCGGGGCCCGGCGGGGTCAGCGGGCGCGGTTCAGGGTCTGCAGGGCGGCGCGGAGCAGCTGCGGTACGGGCACGGAGCCGGTCTCGGCGAGGGCGGCCTCGGCCTGCGGGGTGACGGCGCCGACCGCCTCCTCGGCCTCGCGGCCGGCGTAGCCCAGGCCGATGAGGGCGGAGTGGAGCTGCTCGGTCCACGGGGCGGGTCCGGTGGCGGCGGCGCGCTGGGCGCCGACGAGGCCGCTGGTGCCGAGGGGGCGGCCGAGCTTGTCCTTCAGTTCGAGGAGGAGTTTCTGCGCGCCCTTCTTGCCGATGCCGGGGACGGCGGTCAGCGCCTTCTCGTCGCCGGTGGAGACGGCGAGGCGCAGCGCGTCGGGGCTGTGCACGCCGAGCATGGCCTGGGCGAGCCGGGGGCCGACGCCGCTGGCGGTCTGGAGGATCTCGAAGACCTGCCGCTCGTCGTCGTCGGCGAAGCCGTAGAGGGTGAGGGAGTCCTCCCGTACGACGAGGGTGGTGGCGAGCCGGGCCTGCTCGCCGACGCGGAGCCCCGCGATGGTGGTGGGGGTGCACTGGACGGCCATGCCGACCCCGCCGACCTCGATGACGGCGGTGGTGGGGGCGAGGGCGGCGACCGGGCCGCTGACGAAGGCGATCATGACGTGCGGCCTTTCGATGCGTGCAGGGCGACGGCCTGCTGGAGGCGGTTCTGGGCGGGCGCCCGCCAGATGTGGCAGATGGCGAGGGCGAGGGCGTCGGCGGCGTCGGCGGGCTTCGGCGGGGCCGCGAGTCGCAGCAGCCGGGTCACCATGGCGCCGACCTGATCCTTGTCGGCCCGGCCGCTGCCGGTGACGGCGGCCTTGACCTCGCTCGGGGTGTGCAGGGCGACGGGGATGCCGCGCCGGGAGGCGCAGAGCATGGCGACCGCGCTGGCCTGGGCGGTGCCCATCACCGTACGGACGTTGTGCTGGCTGAACACCCGCTCGACGGCGACGAGTTCGGGCGAGTAGCGGTCGAGCCACTCCTCGATGCCGCGCTCGATGCCGACGAGGCGCAGGCCGATGTCCGCGTCGGCGGCGGTGCGGACGACGCCGACACCGAGCATGGTGAGCGGCCGTCCGGCCGCGCCTTCGACCACGCCGACGCCGCACCGGGTCAGTCCCGGGTCCACCCCCAGCACCCGCATGGCGCCCCTCCCTCGACCGCTCTCGCTCATCTGTTTGTGCAGGCTATCGGCTGCCTGTGACAACGCAGCGGGCCGACGGGGGTGTGTCCCCCGCCGGCCCGCTGCCGAAGGCTCGCGATCAGGCGTCGACCTTCGCCATGACCTCGTCGCTGACGTCGAAGTTCGCGAAGACGTTCTGCACGTCGTCGCTGTCCTCGAGGGCGTCGATCAGCTTGAACATCTTGCGCGCGCCCTCCTCGTCGAGCTCGACCTGCATGGTCGGGACGAA
Source organism: Streptomyces sp. (assembly GCF_031178505.1). Lineage (GTDB taxonomy): Bacteria > Actinomycetota > Actinomycetes > Streptomycetales > Streptomycetaceae > Streptomyces > Streptomyces gulbargensis. Next base: position 1,769 of record NZ_JAPSIW010000507.1, read on the forward strand.
GCTGGAGTCGGCCGAGTCGTAGTCGATGCCGGCCTCCTGGAGCGCGGAGCGGACCGCGACCAGGTCGGTGGCCTCGCTGATGATCTCGAAGCTCTCGCCGAGGTCGTTGACCTCCTCGGCGCCCGCCTCGAGCACGACCTCCAGGACGTCGTCCTCGGTCAGCTCGCCCTTGGGCAGGACGACGACGCCCTTGCGGTTGAACAGGTACGAGACGGAGCCGGGGTCCGCCATGGAGCCGCCGTTGCGGGTCATGGCGACGCGGACGTCGGAGGCGGCGCGGTTGCGGTTGTCGGTGAGGCACTCGATGAGCACCGCGACACCGTTCGGGCCGTAACCCTCGTACATGATCGTGGCGTAGTCGACGCCGCCGGCCTCCAGGCCGCCGCCGCGCTTGACCGCGGAGTCGATGTTCTTGTTCGGGACCGACGACTTCTTGGCCTTCTGGATGGCGTCGAAAAGGGTCGGGTTGCCGTCCGGGTCGGCGCCGCCGGTGCGGGCGGCGACCTCGATGTTCTTGATCAGCTTCGCGAAGAGCTTGCCGCGCTTGGCGTCGATCACGGCCTTCTTGTGCTTCGTCGTAGCCCATTTAGAGTGGCCGGACATCTGCCTGTCTCCTTCGCGTAACCATTTCCTGAACGAACCCGAGAGATCCTACCGGGATCACGTCACCGTTCGGCGCGCACCATGTCCACGAACAGGGAGTGGACGCGGTGGTCGCCGGTGAGCTCCGGGTGGAAGGAGGTCGCGAGGGCGCGGCCCTGCCGGACGGCGACGATGTGGCCGTCGTGCTCGGCGAGGACCTCCACCTCGGCTCCGACGGACTCGACCCACGGCGCGCGGATGAAGACGCCCTCGACGGGACCGTCGATCCCGTCGACGGTGACTCCGGCCTCGAAGGACTCGTTCTGCCGCCCGAAGGCGTTGCGGCGGACGATCATGTCGATGCCGCCGAAGGTCTCCTGGCCCGAGCGCGGGTCGAGGATCTTGTCGGCGAGCATGATCAGGCCGGCGCAGGTGCCGTAGACCGGGAGGCCCGCGGCGATGCGCTCGCGCAGGGGCTCCATCAGGCCGAACAGCGTGGCGAGCTTGGAGATGGTGGTGGACTCGCCGCCGGGTATGACGAGGCCGTCGACCTCGGCGAGCTCTTCGGGGCGCCTCACCGGCCTGGCCACGGCATCGGCCGCGGCCAGGGCGATCAGGTGCTCCCGTACGTCGCCCTGGAGCGCCAGGACACCGATCACGGGAGTGTTCATCGGTGCTTACCAGCCCCGGTTGGCGTAGCGCTCGGACTCGGGCAGGGTGTCGCAGTTGATGCCGACCATGGCCTCGCCCAGGTTGCGGGAGGCGTCCGCGATGACCTTCGGGTCGTCGTAGAAGGTGGTGGCCTTCACGATGGCGGCGGCGCGCTTGGCCGGGTCGCCCGACTTGAAGATGCCGGAGCCGACGAAGACGCCCTCGGCGCCGAGCTGGCGCATGAGCGCGGCGTCGGCCGGAGTGGCGACGCCACCGGCGGAGAAGAGGACGACGGGCAGCTTGCCGAGCTCGGCGACCTCCTTGACGAGCTCGTACGGGGCGCGCAGCTCCTTGGCGGCGGCGAACAGCTCGTTGTTGTCGAAGCCGCGCAGCTTGGCGATCTCGTTCTTGATCTGGCGCAGGTGGCGGACGGCCTCGACGACGTTGCCGGTGCCGGCCTCGCCCTTGGAGCGGATCATGGCCGCGCCCTCGGCGATGCGGCGCAGGGCCTCGCCCAGGTTGGTGGCGCCACAGACGAAGGGGGTGGTGAAGGCCCACTTGTCGGAGTGGTTGACCTCGTCGGCCGGGGTGAGGACCTCGGACTCGTCGATGTAGTCGACACCGAGGGACTGCAGGACCTGGGCCTCGACGAAGTGGCCGATGCGGGACTTCGCCATGACCGGGATGGAGACCGCGCCGATGATCTCTTCGATCATGTTCGGGTCGGACATGCGGGCGACGCCGCCGTCCTTGCGGATGTCCGCGGGGACGCGCTCCAGGGCCATGACGGCCACGGCGCCGGCGTCCTCGGCGATCTTCGCCTGCTCGGCGTTGACCACGTCCATGATCACGCCGCCCTTGAGCTGCTCGGCCATGCCGCGCTTGACGCGCGCGGTGCCGGTCTCGGGAGACTGGGGGGTGGTGGAAGGCGTGGTGGACACGGGTACCTCACTCGTGACAACGGGGGTGACGACTCCACCGAGGAAACAGGCCACCGGGGGTCCCCAGCAAGGGCCAATGTGGACCCGGTGGATCGTTTTCGCAGGCCCAGGGGGTCAGGCCGGACGATCGGCAAGGGCCACCGGGGGCTCGTCGTCCATTTCGAAGGCGAGCGGGAACGGAGCGTGTCCGGCCAGCCGGAACCAGCGCACGGTGCGGTGGCGGCGCAGGGCGCGGGCGGCGCGGACGGCGTCGTTGTGGAAGCGGCGGGCCATGGGCACCCGGCGGACGGCGGCGGCCAGCTCGTTCGCCGTCTCGTCGCCGCCGGGCGCCGCGCGGACGACCTCGACCTGTTCGGGCTCGCCGAAGACGGCCCGCAGGGCCTGGCTGAGTTCGCTCTCGGCGACCTCCCGCTGGTCCTCCTGGGCCTGCCGGGCGGCATGCGCGGCCTCGTACAGCACGAGGGAGGCGGCCGGGTCGAGGATGCCGGAGGTGGCCAGTTCCTGGGTGACCGAGGCGCGGCGGAGCAGCTGGGCGTCGAGGGCGGCGCGGGCGGCGTCGATACGGGCGTGCAGCCGGTCGAGCCGTCCGGCGGTCCAGCTCAGGTAGACGCCGACGACGATCAGCGCGACGACGGTCCAGATCAGGGTTTCGGTCACGGGCGCACAGGCTACCGGGGCGGCGGCAGGACCCCCTCCCAGTGGTCGTGGTCGTGGGCGAGGAGGACACGGGCGGGACGGCCCGCGGCGAGTTCGGCGAGCCGGTCGAGCCAGGGGCGGTACGGGGTGCCGAACTCGTGCGCGAAGTCGTACGCCTGCCCGGCGAGGACGGTCACGCGGTCGCCGTGGTCGAGCAGCAGCGACTGGTGGCCCTCGGTGTGGCCGGGGGTGGGCACGATCCGGACGCCGGGCGCGATCTCGTGCTCGCCGTCCAGCTCCTCGTACCGGACGCCGGTCAGGAGCGTGTCGATGGTGTACCCGCCGGCGCGGGCGGTGGCGAGTTCGGTGCGCTGGACCAGGACGGGTGTGGTGGGGAAGAGCTGGTTGCCGCCGATGTGGTCGAAGTGGAGGTGGCAGTTGACGACGAGGTCGACGTCCTCCGGTCCGACGGGCAGCGGCCGGCGGACCGGCCGGTAGTGGGCGTCCGCCTCTGGCGAGCCCTCGCCCATGCCCGTGTCGAAGAGGAGGCTGCCGCCCGGGTGGCGGACGAGATAGGCGAAGGAGGGCTCCACGCGCGCGTGGGGGCCTCCCCATTCGTCGGCGGGCCGGGTGAAGTGACCGAGGTCGAGCCGGGTGATCGAAAGCATGGGGCAAGCCTG